>CAYZDC010000041.1:0-13382 GCA_964477045.1 uncultured Tissierellaceae bacterium
TTACCAGAGGCACTGTTGCAAGTAACAATTATTATGGGAGACAGAGGCTTGCCTTCTTCATATAGACATATGCATGGATTTAGTTCACACGCATTTAGTTTTATTAATGCTGAAAATGAAAGAACTTGGGTAAAATTCCACTTTAGATCTCAACAAGGAATTCAAAACTTAACTGACCAAGAAGCAGTAATAGTAGTTGGGCAAGATAGAGAATCCCATCAAAGAGACCTTTATCAAGCCATAGAACAAGAAATGTATCCAAAATGGAAAATGTATGTTCAACTTATGACTGAAGAACAAGCAGATGCTATGGAGAATTTGAATTAAATAAAAATCCAGATAACTACTTTGCTCAAATAGAACAAGCTGGATTTAATCCTGCCAATGTAGTACCAGGAATTAGTTTTTCTCCTGACCGTATGTTACAAGGTAGACTATTCTCATATGGTGATGCACAAAGATATCGTTTAGGTGTAAACCACAATCAAATACCTGTTAACATGCCTAAGGGGGTTAAGAATCCACATAGCTTCCATAGAGATGGACAAATGCGAGTAGATGGCAACCTAGGAAGTGAAAACCATTACGAGCCTAATAGTTATGGAAATTGGACAGATAGTCCAGAAGACAATCTCCCAATGGAAAAAGGTGGAGATGTATATAGATATGACTTTAGAGAAGATGATTCTGACTATTATACACAGCCAGGACTTTTATTCCGAGCTATGACAGATGATCAAAAGCAAGTACTTTTTGATAATACTGCAAGAAATATGGGAGACTCAACTCTTCAAATAAAACACAGACATATATACAATTGCTATCAAGCAGACCCTGATTATGGTAAGGGAGTAGCTAAGTCTATGAATATTAATATTGAAGATGTAAACTTAGATTTACCAAAAAAAGATTCACATGAAAATCTTTTAAAGGCAAATAATATGCATCCGGAATTAAACATACCAACTGAACCAGCAAATCCGGAGAGAGAAATAGACACAAATACAGAAAGTTATATTGAACCTGAAAATGACCCTTGGTTATTGTAGGAAAAACATATAGATAATTACGAGAAAAAAGCCTAAATTTATTAGGCTTTTTTCATGAAACAATTTATAAATAATGTAAACCTTAAACTCTTATTGATAAAGTTCCTTATATGGGATATAATTTAAGTAATAAAAGTTGTCAATCGCAAGGAAGTAGGTGTGAATCCTACACGATCAAGTCACTGTAATGCGGAGCAAACTCCAAGATCTTAAGATCAGCCACTATAAAGTATGGGAAGGCGGAGAGAGCTATGAAGCTAAGTCAGGATATTTGCCGACAATGCTCTCATTTTGTTTTCTTTGTATAAAACAAGTGATGAAATCTAACATGATTTAAAGCATGTAAGTTGAGCATTTGCCGGTAAATAGGTAAATGCTTTTTATATTTTTTGAACCACTAGGAGGAATATTAATGAAAACAAATAAGATAAAGACAATATCTCTATTACTATCACTAGGGATGATAATATCCATTGTATTAGGAGCATCTTTTCCAATAGCTTCTTATGCAAAAGAAGAGTCACATAATATAGAAGCCATACTACAAGAAACTTCTGAGTATATGATAAAAAATAAGGATAGCTTTATTGAAGCTTGGCCTATTATGGGACTTGTAAGGTCAGGTGCAAAAGACATAGATAATATGTCCGAAACATATGTAACTGGCTTAAAAAAAGAGTTACTTCAGAAAAAAGGAGTATTAACTACTAGTAAATACTCTGATTATTCAAGAGCTATTTTGGCTTTAACATCCTTAGGTATAGATCCAAAGCAAATTCAAGGATACAACTTATTGGACTACCTTTCTGATTTGGAAAAGATTACTATTCAAGGAATTAATGGTCCACTTTGGGCATTACTAGCCATAGATTCCAATGATTACCAGGCACCAATTTCTGCAGAATCACTTATTGCTTATATTTTAGAAAAGGAAAAACCTGCTGGTGGTTGGGCATTAAGTACTGATATGCCTGAAGCAGATGTAGATATTACAGCTATGGTGCTGACTAGCTTATCAAAATATAAAGACAGAGCAGATATAAAACCATATATTGAAAGAGGCTTACAATATCTTTCAAAGGCTCAAAAGCCAAATGGGGGTTTTGAAACATTGGAAACTATAAATTCTGAAAGTAGTTCACAAGTAATAATAGCCCTTAGTAGTCTTAAAATAGATCTAACTAAAGATATGAGATTTATTAAAAATGGCAATACGGTAATAGATACTTTAATCAAAAATTTCTACAATGGTAAAGGTGGATTTTATCATATAGAGAATGGTAATGTAGATAAGATCGCAACTGAGCAAGCTTTTATGGCTTTAGTGGCTTATTCTAGATTTAAAGAAGGCAAACCGGCCCTATATGATATGACAGCTGTTCCAATTTCAGTTGATGAAAAACTAGAAATAGAAGCTGAGAAACTTGAAAACCCCTTTAAAGATATAGAAAGTGATATTGAAAAGGAAGCTATTATTGGATTAAATAAAATGGGAATAATAGAAGGAGTTACAAAGACAGAATTCATGGGAAACAAAAATATTTCAAGGGCAGAATTTGCAACTCTCTTAGCTAGAGCCTTTAATAAAGAACAAAGTCAAAATCATGGCTTTTCGGATGTTCATGCTGTTGATTGGTTTTCAGGCTATGTAGGGGCAGCTAAAGTGGGGGGCTTGATAAATGGTTACGAAGATAATACATTTAAACCCCTTGCAAATATCTCAAGACAAGAAGTAGCTATGGTTATTTATAATGCAGCAAAGGTAAATGGTTTAGATGTAAAAATGGAAGAAGTAGAACTTAGAAATTACCTTAGCCAATTCCCAGATTATATACAAATTGCTGATTGGAGCAGAGTAGCTATGGGATTTGGGGTTAAGAAAGGTTATATAAGAAATGATATTTTGAATATAGAACCTAAAAGAGATGCAAGTAGAAGTGAAGTAGCTGGAATGCTATATAGATTATTAAAAGATATGTAGGTATATTTTTATAGTCTGCAATGAAAGGAAAGGATGGTTATGAATAAGAAAATATGGGTAGGAATTGGGGCTGCTTTCCTAGTACTGGTATTAGTACTGGGTATTCAAATCATAGGTGAAAAGCCTGTGGTTGAGCCGCAGCAGGATGTAGGAGTTCTTCCTGTTCCTGTAGATGAGGAAAAAGAAGAAGTTAATATACCAACAATAGATGAACAAGAAATAGAAGAATTAGAAGAATTAGAAGAAACCCCTGAAACACCTGAAGATAAAGAACCAGTAGAAAATCCAGAGGAACCACCGGTAGTAGATGATAAACCAATAGAAAAACCAGTTGAGACACCAAAGCCAGTGGAACCTGAACCAGTGAAGGAAGAGAAACTTTATGTGACTCTTTCTGTTTCTGCTAAGACATTACTTGATAAAAAAGATTCTATGAATCCAGAGAAATGGGAACTAGTTCCAAAAGATGGCTGGATATTTCCTGCTGAAAAAGTAGAATTTTTTGAAGGTGAATCAGCATTTAATGTACTGCTTCGAGAAATGAAAAAGAATAAAATCCATATGGAATTTATTATGACTCCTTTATATAACTCAAACTATATTCAAGGTATAGGGAATCTTTATGAGTTTGATTGTGGGGAATTAAGTGGTTGGATGTATGCAGTTAATGATTTATCTCCAAACTTTGGTACCAGTAATTACACTCTAAAGGATGGAGACAATGTAAAACTACTTTACACTTGTGATTTAGGTAGAGACTTAGGATTTGAGTTCAATGAATAGGGATGTATTTTACTCCTATCACCCAATTTTAAATATGAGTTTTTTCCTAATTGTAATAAGCACCACAGTATTTTTGCTAAACCCAATAATATTAGCCTTATCATTTATAGCTGCTTTTGCCTATTCAGTAAAATTAAAGGGTAGTAAAGCTGTAAAATTCAACCTGTTATATATGATTCCGTTAATGTTATTTGCAGCTGCCATAAATGTACTATTCGTTCATGAGGGTGCAACTATACTAGGTTATTTTTCTAATGGAAACCCAATTACTCTAGAGTCATTTATATACGGAATATTTTCAGCTCTAATGATAGGTTCAGTTATTATTTGGTTTTCATGTTTTAATGAAATAATTTCATCTGATAAGACTATCTATTTATTTGGAAGAATTGCACCTAAGACATCTTTGATATTTTCAATGGTATTAAGACTGGTACCAATGTACAAATCTCAAATAAAGATTATTTCTAATGCTCAAAAAGGCATAGGGAGAGACTTTACAAGTGGAAACTTGTTTCAGAGAGCCAGAAATGGTCTTAAGATTCTTTCCATAATGCTTACCTGGGCCCTTGAAAATGGTGTAGATACTGCAGATAGTATGAAAGCAAGAGGCTATGGTTTAAAGGGAAGAACTAGCTTTTCTATATTTAGATTTGATAGTAGAGATTCGGTTTTATCAGTTGTTATGAGTACTTTAATGGGGATTTTTATTTATGGTCTATGGAAGGGCATATTTTATTTTAGAATATATCCTTCTGTAAAATGGGGAGAATTCTTTACATTTAGCATATTGTTTTATATTAGTATTGCTATTATTTTCTTTATACCAATAATTATAGGGATATTGGAGGACATAAAATGGAAACATTTAAAATTAAGGGTTTAAGTTTCTCCTATCCAGAGGAAACAACAAGGCAACTTAAAAATATAAACCTTAAGATAAAACAAGGTGAATTTATAACAATATGTGGAGAAAGCAGCTCTGGTAAAAGTACACTACTAAGACATTTCAAACCAGCTTTAACTCCATATGGCATAAGAAAAGGTGAGATTTTATTTAAAGGCAAACCTATAGAAGAAATAGACCTTAGAACCCAAACTGCAAAGATTGGATATGTACTTCAGAATCCAGAGAATGGAATAGTTACAGATAGGGTATACCATGAATTGGCCTTTGGACTTGAAAGTCTAGGATATGATAACAATACTATAAAGTTAAGAGTAGCAGAAATGGCTACATTTTTCGGCATAAGTGATTGGTTTATGAAAAAGACCACAGAACTTTCAGGAGGACAAAAGCAACTTTTAAATTTGGCCTCAATTATGGCAATGCAACCAGATGTGTTGGTATTAGATGAGCCAACAGCTCAACTAGACCCACTGGCAGCCACTGAGTTTTTAGATACTATTAAGAAAATCAACTTAGATATTGGAACTACAATTATTATTTCAGAACATAGACTGGGAGAATTATTCCCCATGAGTGATAGAGTTTTGGTATTGGATAATGGAGAAGTAATAATTGATCAAGCTCCAAAGGAGGCAGGTAGAATCATATTAGAATCAGGACATATAATGGCCAAGGCACTACCTTCATATATGAATATATTTGCAGCAGTTGAAGGACAAGCTTCCGAATCTAAAAATTACCCCCTATCTATTAAAAGTGCTAGGGAATGGTTAAGTGATAAAGCAATTAATAAGACTATAAAATATCCAAAGATTATAGAAGAAGAAAAAATAGAGGAAAAACCAGAAATACTTATGGACTTGAAAGATATATGGTTTAGATATGATAAAAAAGAAAATGATGTAATAAAAGACTTAAGCCTTGAAATAGAAAAAGGCAAGTTTCATTCAATAGTTGGTGGAAATGGTACAGGAAAAACCACTGTATTATCAATTCTTGCAGGATTAAACAAGCCCTATAGAGGAAAAGCTAGCTTAGATTCAGACATTGCATTACTACCTCAAAATCCTCAAGCACTATTTGTAGAAATGACAGTTGAAAGAGATATCTATGAAATGTTAAAGGGTATTGAGAAAGATGAAACCCAGAGAGAGAGAAAAGCAGAAGCTATTATTGAAATGCTAAACTTAGAAGACATATTAAAAAGACATCCCTATGATTTAAGTGGTGGGGAACAACAGAAAGTTGCAATGGCTAAGGTACTTCTTTTGAATCCAAAGATATTACTCCTAGATGAACCTACCAAGGCATTAGATAGCCATTTTAAAATAAAGCTTGGAAGTATTTTACAAGATTTAGTGAAAAGAGGAACTACTATAGTTATGGTATCTCACGATATAGAGTTTTGTGCAGAATACTCAGACCAGGTTTCATTGATTTTTAACGGTTCCATAATAGCTACTGAAAGTCCTAGAGAATTCTTTTCAGGCAATAGTTTTTATACTACTGGGGCAAATAGAATGTCCAGACATGTATTCGAAAATGCAGTAACAACAGAGGATGTGATCCAATTATGCAAAATCAATCATTTATAGAAAGTAAAAAATATAATGAACATCCAGGGCTAAAAAAAAGATCTTTGGTATCAGCCTTTGCCATATTAGTCTTGGTTCCATTGACTATATGGTTTGGATTAGTATTTTTGAATGATAGAAAATACTATTTTATTTCCATGTTCTTAATTTTATATGCTATGATACCTTTCTTTATGGTATTTGAAGATAGAGATCCACAGGCAAGAGAGTTAATAGTGATTTCTGTGTTGGCAGCTATGGCTGTAATAGGAAGGACTATATTCTTCATGGTGCCAGCTTTTAAACCCATGATAGCAATAGTAATTATTGCAGGAATAGCATTTGGTCCTGAAGCAGGATTTTTAGTAGGTGCTATGAGTGCATTTGTTTCAAATTTCTTTTTTGGACAAGGGCCATGGACTCCTTGGCAGATGTTTGCCCTTGGGGTAATTGGTTTTATAGCATCAATATTAGTTAAAAAAGGTATCTTAAAAAAATCTAGATGGAGTTTATCCATATTTGGATTTTTAATCACATTTTTAATATATGGAGGTATAATGAATGCAGCATCGGTCTTGATGTATACTGATAAAGCCACAAGTCAAATGTTCTTAGCATCATATATTTCTGGGATACCTTATGATTTTGTTCATGCAATAAGTAGCGGGTTTTTCTTGTATTTTTTGTCTAGACCAATGATAGAAAAATTGGATAGAATAAGAATAAAGTATGGAATGTTACAATAACAGAAAAGGGAGAGGGTAAAGAATGATTTTTAAAAACAAGAGAGCAGCATTAAAAATTACCACATTATTTATGGCTATGGTTATGATTGCAATGGTAATATTACCAGCAACGCCAGCTGTGGCAGCAGAGGACAATGCAGCTTATAATGCTAAAGCAGAAGTATTGATCCAAAACATTTACAATAAGTATATGGAAAATGGAGAAGTAGCATCATCCTCAAATACTGAGCTTGATGGATTTGCTATTTATGTATTAAATGAAGCAAATGTTAATGTACTAGAATGGGAATACCAAGGTGAAACAGTTGAAGAAAAACTAGAAAATCTGATTGATGATGCAGTAGCTAAAGAAGCAGATTCTACTACTCAAATCGGTGCTAAGAATTTAGCCTTTTTATATGTAGCTGCAGAATCATCAAATAAGACTGCAGAAGCAGAGAAATTATTAGGATTTTTAAAGACTAGACAAGCTAATTCAGTTAATGGTGGATTTATGGATGGAGATTATTCTGAATATACTAACCTTCCAGTATTTGACCTATTAGCTAGTGAAAACAAATTAAATGTTCTAGAAGAGGCTGATAAAGCTTTTGAATATATTAGAGACTTAGATGTAACTGAGTCAGAGTTTCCAGACTTTATGTCAATTAGTCAAAGTGTAAGAGTTTTAAAAGCAATGGAAGTACAATTATCTAAAGGTGGACTTAATGAAAGGATTAAAACTAGATTAGAATGGCAAAAGTCCAATAAAGCAGCAGATGGTAGCTTTAATGCCAGTGAAGGAAATGCAGTAGTAAATACTTCAGAAGTATTATGGACTATAAACGCTGTGGGGCTTTCAACTACATTAACCCAAGCAGATAAAGATGCTGCATTAGACTATTTATTAGAACAAGATACTTTTGCAAACATTGGAGCAAATGTTTGGGCACTTAGATCCTTACTAGTTAATGGAGCTGTTCCAAACTTTAATCCTACTGGCTCAACTGGTGGAGAGGAAAAGTTAAATAAAGTAACTATTAGAATTGAAGGACCTGAATTTACAATTTTACCGGAAACTGTAGTAGAAGTTATGGGAGAAAAAAGTTATTCAGATATATTAATTGATAATGCTACAACATTAGGATATACAGTAGAAGAAGCTGAAGGTTTTATAACTAGCATAAATGGTATAACCGATGGTGGATTCTGGATGGTAGCTCCATACAAAGAAACTTATAAAGATACAGACTCATTTGTATTTTATGGTGGAGGATCAGGTAATACTGGAGAATTAATCCTAACAGAAAACTCTGCTACAGTTAAAGATATGGATGGAAACCCTGTAGAAGGAGCAACAGTAATTTATTACACAAAAGATACAATGAAAACACCAACTAAAGTTGCTACACTTACAGACGAAAATGGTATGGTAGAATTAGCAATTGAAGAAATGGAAAAATATGATTTTGCAGCACATAAAATAAACACTGGAGTTTACCCAGAGCCAGATAATGGTTTAGTAAGAACTCTACCAGTAAAATTATCTGTTAAAGAAGCAAAGATAAATATGGCATTAATTGATAATAATGGAAAAGTAATATATGGACCCCAATCATTAACATTAAAAGGTAATGATAAATTTGGTCTAACAGCCTTAGGAGCACTTGAAGAAACAGGATTAGACTATGTTATATCAACTAGCAATGATTTTGTAGAAGCAATTAAAAGCATAGCTAATGAAGGATTAAATGGCTGGATGTATGCAGTTAATGGTGAAACACCACCTGTAGCAGCATTAGAAAAAACACTTGTTGATGGAGATGTAGTACTTTGGTATTATTCAACTTCAGCAACAACAGGAATTCCTGCTTTCCCTGTAAAAACAAGTTTTACAGATGTTGGAGCTAATATGGCATGGGCAAAAGAAGCTATAGAAGCACTTGCAACAAAAAAGATTATCCAAGGAACAGGAGACAATAAGTTTGAACCAAATAGACAAATTACTAGAGCAGAATTTTCAAAAGTAGTAGTTGAAACATTAGGAGAAGATATAGTAAGTGAAGGAACAGGCATGTTCTCAGATGTAGATTCAACAAAATGGTATGCTGAGTATATAGGTAAAGCAGCTGCAAAGGGTTTGATTGAAGGTAACGAAGGTAAATTTAGACCTGATGAAACAATAACAAGAAATGAAGTAGCAGTAATACTTCATAGAATGCAAAATGAAGTAGCACCAACCAATGCAACATTAAGTTTTGAAGATAAAGCAACTGTTCCAGCGTGGGCAAATGATGCTGTTGCATATGCAGTAGAAAAAGCACTTGTAAATGGATACCCTGGCAATATATTTAAAGGTCAAGACCCAATGACAAGAGCAGAGGTAGCAGTAGTTCTTTATAGATATATTCAAATGATGGGTCTATAAGAGTGGATTAAAAAAAGGTATAAAGCTATTAGCTTTATACCTTTTTTCTTTATTTAATAAATATAAAGGACATTAAAAATCCTATTATTAGTCCGCCAAGATGGGCTGTTATACTGATACTTGGAATTGTGAAAGTTAACAATAAATTTATACCTAGAAGTTGTAATATACTTCTTTTACCCTGTGGAGTTACCATATTAGGATGCTTTACAACTAGATATAGAAATGCTCCAAACAATCCAAACAAACTACCAGAAGCTCCTGCAGAAACTACCCTAAAATTAAAGAAGAATGTTGCTACATTTCCCCCAATTCCTGTCAATATAAAAAACAATAGGTATTTTTTGGGACCCATAAGTCTTTCTATTTGAGGGCCAAATACATATAATGCATAGCCATTAAAAAACAAATGCATAATTCCTATATGAATAAAAATTGAAGTAATAAGTCTATAGTATTGATTAAATGCCAAAACAAAGGGACCATACATTGCACCATATCTTACTAGGTTTTCTGCATCTGTAGTACCCCCATTTAAAGTAATAAATATAAAGTAAACTACCATAATAAATAAAAATGTAAATGTTATTCTACTCTTTTCATAAAAAACTCTTAATCTTTCCATTATCATTAAATCCAACTCCTAACTATTATCATACCTATATTTAATACCCATAATTACTCCATATACATCAAATACAATCGATTTTATATTCCAGTTACTATAGTAGTATATTTCATATATCCTAAAGGGTCAATAAAATTAACTGGAAAGGGAACATATGTTTGAATAATCCCCTATTTTATGATAAAATAGAAGAAAATAAAGAAGATGGTGACAATATGGATATCCAAAAAAAACTAGAGATTCTTTCAGATGCAGCTAAATATGATGTGTCTTGTTCATCCTCTGGAAGTAATAGAAAAAACAAGAAAGATGGTCTTGGAAATGCCAGTATGGCTGGCATATGCCATAGTTGGTCTGATGATGGAAGATGTATATCTCTTTTAAAAATACTTATGACAAACTATTGTATTTATGACTGTGTTTATTGTGTAAATCGAAGTTCCAACGACCTGCCAAGAGCCATATTTACACCTGAAGAAGTAGTAGATTTAACTATGAACTTTTATAAACGAAATTACATTGAAGGACTCTTTTTAAGTTCAGCTGTTTATAAAGACCCTAATTATACTATGGAACAAATTTTAAAAGTAGTAAAGACTTTAAGAGAAAAAGAAAATTTTAATGGATATATTCATACAAAAACCATTCCTGGTACAGATGATAGTTTGGTAGATCAAGTAGGAAAATATGTTGATCGTATGAGTGTAAATATAGAACTTCCCTCAGAAAATGGACTAAAGCTTTTGGCTCCTAAAAAAACCAAAGCGGATATATTACAACCTATGAGATTTATTAACCACAATATTTTACAAACTCGGGAAGAAAAAAAGATATTTAGATTTAAGCCGAATTTTGTACCAGCAGGTCAAACAACTCAAATGATTGTAGGAGCAACTGATGACAGTGATTTAAAAATCTTAAATTTATCTGAGGGTCTTTATGATAGCCTCAATCTAAAAAGAGTATATTATTCTGCCTTTATTCCTGTTTCAACCAATCCTAAATTACCCCTAATAAAGTCACCACCACTGGTAAGGGAAAACAGAATATATCAAGCAGATTGGCTGCTTAGGTTTTATAATTTTAAGGCAAATGAATTACTAGATGAACATAAACCAAATTTTGATCTTGACTTAGATCCTAAATGTGATTGGGCTCTTAGAAATATGGAATTGTTTCCAGTGGAGATAAACCGAGCTGATTATAATACGCTTTTACGTATACCAGGTATTGGGGTAAAATCTGCTAGAAGAATAGTATCAGCTAGACGTTTTACAAGATTAAGTTTTCAAGATTTAAAAAAGATGGGAATAGTACTTAAAAGAGCCCAGCATTTTATAACCTGTGATGGAAAATACTTTGGCAGCAAAACCACAAACCCAGAACAATTAAAATTGGAAATAATAAATCCTTCTAGTGAAAAGAAAGATATTAGACAGATTTCCATGTTTGATGAAGTAAGCTTTGAAGACAAACTAATTCAAATAGGTGGGCAATTATGATTACTTATATATATGATGGAAGCTTTGAAGGGCTTTTAAGCTCTATTTATCATGCTTTTTATGCCACTTCAAAACCTGATGATATAAAGACCAGTGAAGACTATATAGAAAACTTTCTAGTAGAAAAAATCTATATTAAAACAGATTTGGATAAATTTCAAAGAGTATATGAAGCTATAGAAACTAAGATATCTAAGGATAGTCTGAAAAGAGTATTTTATGCATATCTTTCTGAACTTCCAGAATCTGAAATGAAAATCCTTAAATATCTCCAAATAGGATTTAAAATAGGGCCTGGGGTAGACTTAAATTTAGCTAATGAACATGTATTGAATATGGATAATATTTATAAGAAAGTAGGTAATGAAAGACACAGATTGACTGGCCTCTTAAGATTTAAGAAGATAAAAGAGGATATTCTTTATGCCCAAGTAGAACCAGATCATAATGTAATAGCTCTTATAGCTCCTCACTTTGTAGCAAGACTAAAGTCTGAGAACTTTATTATTCATGATACTAAAAGAGATATGGCTGTGTTTTACAACAAAGAACAATGGGTAATAAAGAACATGGAGGCACCACAGCCTTATGTAGTAAAGGATATGGAAGAAAGCTATGAAGATTTATGGAGAGTTTATTTTAATGCCATCTCCATTAAAAGAAAGACAAATATAAAACTTCAAAAGCAACATATGCCTATGAGATATTGGAAGCACTTAACAGAAAAGAATTAACAGGATTTTTTATAAAAAGGAGGACTTAATTTGGATGTATTATTGATGATTTTTACAGCAATTATTATTGCAACAGTAATTTTACAAATATTATTATATAGCAACAAAAAAGATACCAATAAAATATTTATACTGAACTTTGTATTGCTTTTAGTAATATCATTTATTACCTTTACTGGTTTACCTAGCAATTATACTATGCAAAGAATTATAGCAGTAGCTTGGAGTGCTTTAGGAGTAATTGCTTTACTTTTAAAATCTAAAGGAGCAAATGCTATAGGAACAAGCAAGATTTTACTTACAATAGCTATGGTTGGTGGACTTATTCAAATGATTTTAATTTAAATATGGGAGTGATCTAAAATGTATAAGGAGTTTATCTTGTTTTTAGGAACAGACAATCTAGAAGAAACAGATAAATTTTATAGGGAAACTTTAGGCCTGCCTCTATACAAGGACCAAAAAGTTTGTAAAATTTATAAAATAAATGAGGGATCCTCAATTGGATTTTGTACTCATATAAAGAAAACTATGGATAAAAAGAGTCCTATTTTAACTTTAATAGTAGATGATGTAGATAAAGTATACGAGACTTTGAAAGCTAAAGGTGTAAGTATAGAAGATGGGCCTAAAGAAAATCTGAAGTATAATATATATCACTTTTTCTTAAAAGATAATAATGGATATACACTAGAGATACAGAAGTTTTTATAAAAAGTACTTTAAATTATTAAACCTAATAATTGCTAATGGCTGTTACAGTTAGATTGAATAGGGAAGAAGCTAGGATTTATAAAGAGTATGCTGAATTTAAAAATATTCCACTGTCAACCTTGATGAAGGAAGCTTTAGAAGAAAAGATTGAAGATAAGATAGATTTAAGTGCAATTTTGGCTTATGAGGAAAGACTTAAGAATGATGAAGTAGAATATATTTCTTTTGATGAAGTGAAGAAAAAGTTAGAAATTTAATATGATAAAAAAACACCCCTTATCCAACACACAAAGTGTTTGATAAGGGGTGCTTTTAACGATCGATTATCTTTCCTGTTTCTTCTAAAAGTAGTTG
>CAYZDC010000042.1:0-13353 GCA_964477045.1 uncultured Tissierellaceae bacterium
TTCATCATAGGACTTTAATTTATAAGCTCCTGATATTGGGAAATCTTCAACTGCATATCTAGCTACTTTAAATCTTTCTTCATATGCTTCTGTTGTAAAGTTATCTGAGAAATAAGCTCCTTCTCCATCGTCCATTATTGTAACTGTATCATCAGCCCAGAATTCTAATTTCTCAGGACCAACACTTACGTTTGGTAATTCATAGAAATAAGGAAGATTTTCTGCAGCTATTGTAACTGAGAATTTCATATCATCTAATAATCTAACTCCTGGGAAAACTGGGTTTTCGCCTTTATTAAATGCATTGTATCCTGTGAAATAATACCCAGCACTTGCTTTTGCACCTGTTGCTTGTACTTGTGGTGATGACCAAAGCATTACTGAAGCTACATAGTCATAAGCTGTTATTGGGCTTCCATCTGCATATACTAGACCATCATTAATAGTCCATATATAAGTTTTGGAACCATCTTCATTTTCTACTACTTCATATTCCTTTACTACAGTATCATTTACTAAGTACTCTCCACCGAAAGTCATGTCTACTGTGCTGTAACCTGCCATGAAGTTGTAAACATCATAATCTGCTGCGTTGTTTGTCCAATAAGGTACCCAGTCACCAGAAAGTTCTGTGGTATTACCTATAGTAATTTGACCTTGAGGTGATGTAGGCTTTTCTTCTACTACGTCTGGAGCTGGTGTATCTACTGATGGTGCAGGATCAGGTGTTGAAACAACTGGTGCTTCTTCCTTCGGAGCACAACCTGCCAGTACTGATAAAACCATTGTCAAGACAAGTAATAAAACTATACTTTTTTTCATCATTCTTGTATTTCCCCCTTAATATTTTTTATTTTAAAAGTAGATATGTTAATTCATATCTCTTCCAAAAACATAAGTGAATGCGAACATCTACTACTATAACCATATATTAAATATAAAGTTATACTTAAAACTATTAAATATACTATTGATTAATGAAGTAAAGCCTTGAAAGTCATTTTATTACATTTGGCAAAATATTGCAATAGAAAAACTTTTATACACAATATTTTGACAATTCCCATAGTATATGATTATAGTCCCGATTACTATTATATCAATTAATCCATATATAAGCAATCAAAATGCCTTGATAAAGTATTAACGGCCTCTTTGCAAAAGCTTTTTTCATAGGAGAATTCCTGTAAAATCACAGATTATTCCAGTCTTTCTTCAACTAATATATTAGCTATTCTCGATCTTCGTTTAGGAAAAATATAGCGATTGTTCCAGGGCCAGAATGTGCTCCTATTGCAGCACCTATAGTGTTTATAACAAAATCTTCTACCCCAAATCTTTCATTTATTAATTCTTTAATTTTCAATGCAGCTTCTAAATCATCCCCATGGGTAATCCCAATACATTGTTTTTTTAAATCAGTTTTTTTACTTCTTTCCTCAATTAAGTCTAGCATGCATTTAAAGGCTTTGTTTCTTCCTCTAGCCTTATCTATAGGAACAAGATTTCCACCTTCTACATTAAGTATAGGTTTAATATTTAGTAACCCACCTACAAAAGCTTGAGTTTTGGACACCCTGCCTCCTCTAAAAAGATACTCTATATTGTCAACAGTAAATACATGTTCCATACTATTTTTATAGAATTCTATAGCTTGGAGTATTTCTTCTTTAGACTTTCCAGCTTTTGCCATTTGGGCTGCTTTTAATACAATTAAACCAAATCCTCCAGAGGCAGCCTTTGTATCTATAATATCCAGATCTAAATCCCCATATTCTTCTTTAATAGTCTCTTTAACTGTTAAAGAAGTATTATAAGTTCCTGAAAGCCCTGAGGAAAAAGCTATGTATATGGCACTTTCTTTATTCTTTGCTATATTTTCAAAGCTTTCTATAAATACTGCAGGTGGTATTTGTGCAGTTTTAAATATTTGGCCATCTCTCATGCCTGCATATACTTCTTCAGGTTCAATACTTATTTTGTCCAAATACTCTTTATCATCCTTTATAACTACAATTGGTAAAATTTCGATTTCATATTCTTCAATTAATTCCTTTGATAGATCGCAAGCACTATCGCTTATTATTTTCACTTTCATTTTTACTCCCTCCTAAATTCTATACTCTTATAATATACCACATTATATGTAGTTATTTATAAATATTAATAAATTAAATCTATTTGTGTTTTTTTTAATGAAATTCTATATATTTCATCTAATCTTATTGTATAATAAATAATATAGATTACAGATAAATAAGGGGGATGGATAAAATGAATAAATTAGTAGATAGATTTTTAAATTATGTAAAACAAGATACTACATCAAATGAAAGTGGAACTACAAGCCCTAGTACAGAAAATCAAATGGTATTCGCCAAAAATTTAGTTAAAGAAATGAAAGAGATTGGGCTTGAAAATATATCTTTAGACGGTAATGGTTATATAATGGCCACATTGCCATCTAATATAAAAGAGAATGTACCTACTATTGGCTTTATAGCACATATGGACACTAGTCCAGATATGTCTGGTTTTAATGTTAGCCCAAAGATAATCCAAAACTACAATGGTAAAGACATTATATTAAATGAAGACAAGGACGTTATACTTTCACCAAGTGAATTTCCCGAGCTATTAGACCACATAGGTTTGACTTTGATTACTACAGATGGAACAACTCTTTTAGGCGCAGATAACAAAGCTGGAATTGCAGAAATTCTTACAGCTATGGAATTTTTAATACTTAATCCTGAAATTCCTCATGGAAATATAAAAATAGGTTTTACACCTGATGAGGAAATTGGAAGAGGGGCAGATCATTTCGATGTGGAAAAGTTTGGGGCGGATTTTGCTTATACTGTAGATGGAGGACCTATTGGGGAATTGGAATATGAAAATTTTAATGCTGCAACAGCAAGGATTAAAATACAAGGAAGAAACGTACATCCAGGCACGGCAAAAAATAAAATGATTAATTCAATACTGGTGGCTAGCGAATTAAACCATATGTTGCCAGTAAATGAAAGGCCTGAATATACAGAAGCTTATGAAGGATTTTATCATTTAGTGTATTTTGAAGGCTCTGTGGAGAAAACTGCAATAAACTATATTATAAGAGACCATTCTTTTGAGGAATTTGAAAGTAAAAAACAATTACTAAGAAAAATAACAGAAATGTTAAATTATAAATATGGCAATATTATTGAACTAGAAATTGTGGATTCGTATTATAATATGAAAGAAAAAATTGAAGAGCATATGTACATTATCAATATAGCTAGAACAGCCATGGAAGAATTAAACATTACTCCTATAATAAAGCCTATAAGAGGTGGTACTGATGGTGCTAGGCTATCATTTATGGGATTGCCTTGTCCAAATATTTTCACTGGAGGACTAAATTACCATGGTAAGTTTGAATATATATCAATTGAAGCTATGGAGAAATCGGTAGAAACTATATTAAAAATTATCCAAATTGTAGCAAAAAAACCATTAGATTAATCTAATGGTTTTTTATATCTTATATCATTTCTAAAAATTATAAAATTGGAGATAAAAGTCTTGATACAGATTCTCTGATTTTTACAATCCTAGATCTTTTATTATAATCTTCTAATGTGATTTCTCTACAAAGATCTATATCTGTTATAAACTTTTCAGTGAGTTTTGCATTTACTATATCATCATAAATAAAAGCATTGACTTCAAAGTTTAATATAAAGCTTCTAATGTCTAGATTAGCGGTTCCAACAGTAGATATAAAATCATCAACTATAATCACTTTTGAATGTAAAAACCCATCTTCATAATGATAAAACTTTACCCCAGCTTCTAATAACTCTCCAATGTAGCTAAGACTAGCCCAATATACAAATGGATGATCTGGTTTGTTTGGCATCATTACTCTTACATCTAATCCTGATAGACCTGCTATTCTTAAGGCCTCCATTATACTATCATCCGGAATAAAATAAGGCGTTTCTATATAAATTTTTTCCCTAGCATTTGAAATCATTTTCATATACCCATCTTTAATATTGGGCCATTTAGAGTCTGGTCCACTTGATACTATTTGAATGCCAACATTTGAATTGGGAGTTTCTTCATGAAGATAAGATTGGCAAACCATCATTTCTTCTTTTGTTGCAAATTTCCAATCTAAATAAAACCTCCATTGTAGCGAGCTTATTGCAGAGCCTTTTATTTTAATATGAGTATCTCTCCAGTTTCCAAATTTCTTTGATAATCCTATATACTCATTTCCTATATTAAATCCACCTAAATATGCTTCTCTGCCATCAATAATACATATTTTTCTATGGTTTCTATAGTTAATTCTAACACTAATAAATGGAACAAAGGCTGGTAAGAATATTGCTACCTTACCTCCTGCATTAATAAGTCCTTCTTTGGTTTTCTTTTTTAAGTTACGGCCACCCATTCCATCCACAAGCAGCTTGACTTCTACTCCTTCTTCAGCCTTTTTTACTAGGGCATCAATGATTTTGTTTCCTAATTCATCATCCTTAAATATATAATATTCCATATGAATATATCTTTTAGCATTATTAAGACTATCTAATAAAGCAGCGAATTTTTCATTTCCATCAAAGTATATATCTACACTATTATCTTGAGAGAAAAAAGCATCGTTACTTTTTAAATGCATCATAATTAAATCTTCATACTCTCCAAAATTAGGATCCTCATAGTGAAATCTGTCTTTAGTTATTCTGTTTGTTTGCATAGCTGCCATATCCCTAAAGCAACCATCATCTTCTTCTTTGCTCTTAAACATTCTTTTCTTTGATAAATCTTGACCCAAAAACAAATAAAAGATAAACCCTACCCCTGGTAATAATGCTAATACCATTATCCATAACCAGGTAGAAGTAGGATTGCGTCTTTCAAAAAAAACGATTATTATTCCAAATACTATGTTTATCCAAACTAAATTTCCTAATAACCAGGAATAATTTTCCAAAAAGACTTTCATAATTTCACCCTTATTGCCCTATTTATTTTTTTGATCTATATCTTTTTGTAGAATCCAATATTTTCTTTCTTACCCTAAAGTTAAGAGGTGTAACCTCTATTAATTCATCATCTTCTATAAACTCCAATGCTTCTTCTAAACTCATATTCTTGGGTGGTGATAATTTTAGTGATTCATCAGAACCTGAAGCTCTAACGTTGGATTGGGCTTTTTTTCTACATACATTTACTTCTATATCCAGTCCTTTAGGTGTAGAACCAACAATCATACCACTATAAACAGGAACTCCTGCTCCTACAAATAAAATGCCTCTTTCTTGAGCTGCGTGAAGACCGTAGGTAGTAGTTTCTCCAGTTTCAAAAACTATTATTGAACCATCTTGTCTTTTAGGTATTTCTCCTTTAAAAGGCGCATAATCATGGAAAACAGAATTCAATATTCCATTACCCTTAGTATCAGTCATAAACTCTTGTCTATATCCTATTAATCCTCTAGCAGGTATAATAAATTCAACTCTTGCGTACCCTCCATTGGATTCACTCATTGTAATCATTTCACCTTTTCTTTGTCCTAGTTTTTCTATTACAATTCCCATAAATTCATTTCCTACATCTATAGTTACTTTTTCCATAGGTTCCATTTTCTTTCCATCTACTGTTTTGTATAATACTTCTGGTTTTGATACTTGAAATTCATAGCCTTCTCTTCTCATGTTTTCAATAAGAACTGATAAGTGAAGTTCTCCTCTACCAGAGACTTTAAATGCATCCGTTGAATCAGTATCTTCTACTAAAAGCCCCACATCGGTTTGTAATTCCTTGTATAATCTACTTCTAATTTGTCTAGAAGTGATGAATTTCCCCTCTGTACCAGCAAAAGGACTATTGTTAACTGAAAATGTCATTGCCAAGGTTGGCTCAGAAATCTTCACAAAAGGTAGTGGTTCCGGTGTATCAACTGGACATATAGTATCCCCAATATGAATATTAGTAACACCAGTAATTGCTATTATACTTCCTACAGTTGCCTCAGCTACTTCTACTCTATTTAATCCTTCGAATTCATATACCTTATTTATTTTTACTTTTTCAACTTGTCCCGGTCTTAATATGTTAGTAATAACAGCTTCTTGACCAGCTATAATCCTACCTCTATCTATTTTCCCAATACCAATTCTACCAGTATAGTCGTTGTAGTCTATGGTGGAAATGAGTACCTGTAAAGGTGCTTCCATATCTCCTTCTGGAGCAGGAATTTGGCTTACAACAGTATCAAATAATTTATCCATATCTACAGCATCACCACCTAATTCTAAAGTGGCAGTTCCTTCTTTAGCAGATGCAAATACAAAGGGACAATCTAATTGATCTTCTTGTGCTCCTAACTCAATAAATAAGTCTATAACCTCATCCATTACATCTTCTACCCTAGCTTCTGGTCTATCTACTTTATTGATACATACAATCACAGGAAGTTTTAAGTCAAATGCTTTCTTTAAAACAAATTTAGTTTGTGGCATAGGTCCTTCAAATGCATCTACTAATAATACAACCCCATTAACCATCTTTAAAACTCGTTCTACTTCCCCACCAAAGTCAGCATGCCCTGGTGTATCAATTATATTAATTTTTGTACCCTTGTAATTAACAGCTGTATTTTTAGATAATATGGTAATTCCTCTTTCTTTCTCTATATCATTAGAGTCCATAACCCTATCTTCTACTACTTGGTTATCTCTAAATATACCAGATTGTTTTAGTAGACTATCTACTAAAGTAGTTTTCCCATGATCTACGTGGGCAATTATTGCAATATTCCTTACATCATTTCTTATACTATTCATTTTACAAATCCCTTCTTATTTTAAATTAGTTTCCAATTCTTTAACTTATCTATTCTATCATACTTTCAGCAAATAGAAAACATATTTTAAGACGAGTATAATACTCGTCTTAAACTTATTCCATAAATATATAATTATAAATTATATTTGCTCCATCTTCTCGGTTTAAATCATTTTTCGGATTAATATTATCTGTATTTCCATCTCCCCTAATAATTTTTAACCCATATGCAATATTCATATATCCTTTTAAACCTTTTGAAATATCTTTTGAATCTGCCCATATATCTTTAAATATTTCATCTTTATCAGCTATCTTATCATAATTTAAGGTTCTAATAATATACTTTACCCCTTCTTCTTTTGTTATTATAGCTTCTTTGTCTTCTTCTTCATTTTTAATGATTCCCCTATCTTTTAATCTCTTGTATATTTCTTCCATAGATTCATTGTATTCTATTGGAGAACTATTTATTGATTTCCAAAGTAAATATAGGAAATCACTTTGTTTCATTTTATCCTTAGGTCTAAACTCCTCATTTCTAAAGGATATTCCATATTCGCTAAGAGTAATTATTTTGTCTTTAGCATATGACTTATCTATATCTACATAGTCTATTATAATATTTTCACTATATTCTTTTCCATTATAGTCTAAAAACTTGCCTGTATTGGAATCTATAATGATAGGATTATCGCCTTTGAAAGCATATACCAATTTAATTTCTTCCTTACTTTCTTTTAAGTCTTTTTGGTTGTAAATTTTTACATATTTTAATTCATAATCCCTATTATTAAAAAGTATTTCATATGCTTTATCCAAGCTTATAATATTGGCTTTAGAAGGCATTTTATCTTTGTACCAATTTATAGAATAAGATACTACTTTTTTATTCACTGTATCTATTCCAATATTAACACTGTTTCCCTCTATATAAATACCCTCTGACTTTCTAATAAAGTTAAAATTATAACTTAATTCACCATCTTTAACATCATACTCCACATACTCTAGTTCATCCAATTTATCTCCAATTATATCCTTTAAATATTCATTGGCTAATTCTAAGGATTGTTCTTTATTTATATTCGGCTTAGCCAATGGATTCTGATTTTCATAAATGTAAAAACTTATTAACTCTTCTGTCTTAGCATTTAAACTTGTATTAACATCTATATTATTGTTTTCATCTATGGTCTTTTTAAACTGAAGTACCCATCTGAATTCATCAGCATTGTCCCAAGAAGTAAATAAGTTTTTATTTGTTAATTTATAACTTTCATCTAACTTTAATAGGTCTCTAGCTTTGTCTTCTATTAGTTCAATATTTTTTAGCCCTTTTAGTTTATCTATTTCAGCCTGTTCAATAGGAGTCAGTTCACTAGCATCAGCTACTGCACTTTCTAGTTTGCTATCTTCAAAAGGTCTGTAATTATTTACTTCTATAACTTCTCCAGTAAATCCATCAATAGCCTTATTATTATTTAATAGACTATAGGCTAGGTATCTTTTCATTTCTCTAGGCCCAGGTCTCCAATTGGTATCATAAGAATTCTTATATATTAACTGTAATCCTATTTCATCTTTAAATGCTGTCTTAGCTTCCTCAAATGTAATTGCCTCTTTAGGGTTGGGAAATATAATTTCCTTATCCCAGTTAGCATTATAATTATTTGCTTCACCAGTAAATTTATTTATACTTAACCTAATATTGTTATCATAAAAAGCTATATTATTTTCAATTCTATAAAATTCAAAGTTATAAGAATCATCATTTATATTTAAAGGTGATTTATTTTCTTTTAATTTAATACTTTTTACTATTTCTGGTGCAACTTTCTCCACAAATTCAAAAGCTATTTTTCTAGCTTCTTCTTGAGTCAACCTTGTAGTTTTATCTAATACTTCTGAGCCTGGATAATATTTATTAAATGATTTAATAAACCCATCCCTATCTGTATTCAGGTTTATGCTAGGTAAAAGCTCTTTGGAATCTGACCAACTTAAATAAAAGGTATATTCTTCATTATTTGAATCCACTCTTTGAGTAAAATTATCATAGTCATTGGAAATGTTGAAAAGTTTTTTTACTTTAATTACAGTTGTTTCCAATTCTTTATTTAATTCTGTTTCTGCATGTGAAATAATAGGCATAAAGCCTCCTAAGATTACGGCAATTGACAAAAAAACAATACCAAATGTTTTCATATTATGCTCCCCCGTTTATAAGTTTAACAGCTACTACTTTATTTTTGTGGATATAAAATTCGTCAGCTAACCCATTAACTAAAACTAAGCCCCTTCCACCATAAATCAGGTCTTTAGGGTTATATCCAGAAACATCATAGTCTATTCCTTCTCCTTCATCTTCTACTTGAATAGTCATTTTGTTATCAACTAATTCTAAAGACAAGGAGACACATTTAGTGTTTATACAATTGTTTCCATGTATAGCTCCATTAATTACTAATTCATTTAAAATAAGTTTTATATCAAAAATAATTTCTTTGTCTTTTATTATTCCACTTAATTTTATTATTAAATCATCAAGAAAGTCTTTCACCGTATGTAAGTCACTACACACAGACCCATAATAGTTAAAATCCATTTTATCACGTCCATTCATTATTATAGCTTTACAAGCTATTCTGCTATTTTTATTTTACCCAGAATAAAACTTCTTAATCTACCATTAAAAATAACTATGGATAAAATTTTATAATATGTTATAATTAAGAAGAATAATAAGTTATTATAATGACAATATGAGAGGAGAATGTTTAATGGATAAATATGTATGCGATCCATGTGGTTGGATATACGACCCAGCTGAAGGAGATCCAGATCAAGGAATCGAACCAGGAATAGCATTTACAGATTTACCTGAGGATTGGGTTTGCCCAGTTTGTGGAGCTACTCAAGACCTTTTTTCAAAACTGTAATATTACTTAGAAGACCAGCAGCCCTAAGGCTTGCTGGTCTTTTCTTCATTTAATATGTCTTTAATTGTATTCCATGACTTATCTATATTTATCTTTTTAGATGCTGAAAATGGAATTATTAAATTGCTATCTACTACTCCTAATTTCTTTTTTATAATACTTACATTCTTTTGCCAGTTAGCCTTGGATATCTTATCAGCCTTTGTAGCAATTACTATGCCTGAAAACCCAAAGCTTTTAATCCAATCATACATCATCAAGTCTTGAGCAGTTGGTTCATGGCGCATATCTACAATTAAAAATATTTCTTTTAAATTTTCTCTATTTGTTAGATACTCTTCTATTATATGTCCCCATTTTTCTTTTTCTGTTTTAGAAACTTGTGCATAACCATATCCAGGAAGGTCTACAAGTCTAAAATTTCCATTTATTATATAGAAATTTATTGTTCTAGTCTTTCCTGGTTTTCCACTGGTTCTAGCTAAATTTGTTCTATTAATCATTGTATTTATAAAAGAAGATTTCCCAACATTAGATCTACCTGCAAATGCAATTTCAGGCAAATTATCCATAGGATATTGTTTTGGTCCAACAGCTATTGCATGTAAATCTGAACTAATTATTTTCATCTTATACCTTCTTTATTAATGCATGGTCCAATACTTGGTTCATATCTTTGACCATAACAAATTCTATTTTATTGCGAATATCTTCTGGTATATCATCTAAGTCTTTGTGATTATCTGCTGGTAGTAATATTTTTTTAATTCCCATTCTATTGGCTGCAAGGACTTTGTCTTTTACACCACCTACAGGCAATACTCTTCCTCTTAAGGTTACTTCTCCTGTCATAGCTAACTCTCTATCTATTGGTGTGTTAGAAAGGGCTGATACTACTGCAGTAGCTATTGTTATACCTGCAGAAGGTCCATCTTTAGGTATTGCTCCTTCAGGTACATGTATATGAATGTCAATTTCTTTATAAAAGTCAGGTTTTATATTTAGGATTTTTGAGTTGGCTCTTATATAGCTTATACCAGTCATAGCAGACTCTTTCATTACATCACCTAATTTTCCAGTTAGCTGTGTCTTGCCAGTGCCTTTCATAGTATTAACCTCTACAGATAGGGTCTCTCCACCTACTTCAGTCCATGCTAATCCATTGGCAACACCGATCTGATTCTCCTCATCTAATAGGTCAAAACGATATTTTTTAGCTCCCAAATACTCATGAAGGTTTTCTCCATTTATCTCAACTAATTCTATATTTTCTTCTACTATTTTCTTGGCTGCTTTTCTACATATATTTGCAATATTTCTTTCTAAATTTCTAACACCCGCTTCTCTAGTATAAAAATCTATTATACCTTTAATAGCTGATTCATCAATTTCAATATTTTTTTCATTTAAGCCATGTTCTTCAATTTGCTTGGGTAATAAATGTTTTAAGGCTATTTGAAGTTTTTCTTCATCAGTATATCCACTAATTCTTATAACTTCCATTCTATCAAGTAAAGGTGGTGGAATAGATTGAGTAGTGTTAGCAGTAGTTACAAATAATACTTTTGAAAGATCAAAAGGCACATCTAAAAAGTGGTCTGTAAATGTACTATTTTGTTCTGGATCTAAAACTTCTAATAAACCGCTTGCTGGGTCTCCTCTATAATCGTTGCCAATTTTGTCTATTTCATCAAATAAAAATACCGGATTTTTAGTTCCTGCTTTTTTTATGGAGCCTATAATACTACCAGGCATAGAGCCAATGTAAGTTCTTCTATGTCCTCTGATTTCCGCTTCGTCTCTGACTCCACCTAAGGACATTCTTACGAATTTTCTATCTAAAGCTCTAGCTATGGATTTGGCAATTGATGTTTTCCCAACTCCAGGAGGTCCTACTAAACATAGTATAGGCCCTTTCATACTATTAGTTAGTTTTCTTATGGCAATGAATTCTAGGATTCGTTCTTTAACATCTTTTAATCCATAGTGATCTTCATTTAAAATGTCTCTAGCCTTTTTAATATCTATTTTCCCCTTAGACTCTATATCCCATGGTAAGTCTACTATCCAATCTAAATAGGTTCTTATAACACCTGTTTCAGGAGAGTTTGGGGATGTCTTTAAAAGCCTATCGGCCTCTTTTAAAGCCTTAGTTTTAACTTCTTTAGGCATTTTTATTTTTTTCAGCTTTTTAGTGTAATCATCTACCACATTTTGGGTATCATCTTCTTCACCAAGTTCTTTTTGAATAGCTTTTAATTGTTCTCTAAGGTAATATTCTTTTTGTATTTTAGTGATTTGCTTTTTCACTCTTTGATTAATCTTATCTTCAATTCTCAGCAATTCTATTTCTTCTTGTAAGATACCATGTAAAACTTCCAATCTTTCATAAAAGTTTAGAGTTTCTAAGACCTTTTGGTTGTCCTCTTGTTTTAGAAAAACATAAGAAGCTATTACATCAGCTAACCTACCTGGTTCTTCTATATCTGTAATAGTTAACAAAGTTTCTGGACTAACTTTAGGATTTAAAGCTATATAGTCTTCAAAGTCATTTATTACCAGTCTCATAGCTGCTTCTATATCTTTGTCTATTTCAATTTTTTCTGGTAAATATGTTAATTCTTCTACATCCGCTATTATATAAGGCTCTTCTTGAGTTATTGTAAGGACCCTTCCTCTGTTAATCCCTTCTATTAATACTCTTATGCTTCCGCCAGGTAATTTTAACATTTGTTTTACCTTAGCAATAGTTCCAAAATGATAAAAGTCATCAGTAGTTGGTTCATCTGTTTTTGGATCTATTTGAGTGCATAGGAGTATAAGAGAATCATCAAGCATTGCTTTTTCAAGAGCATTTATTGATTTTTCCCTACCTACATCGAAGTGAATTACCATATGAGGAAAAACTGATATACCTCTTAGTGGTATTAGGGGCAGTGTTTTTATTTCTGTTGTATATTTATTAGGCATATTATCCCACCTTTAATTTTAGATACAAGGAAAAAGCTCACTATTGTGAGCCTTATGATGCTGATTCCTTATTGTTTGCTTTTTTAGATTTATTTCTTTTGCTTGCATCAGAAAGCACTAAGGTAGGCTCTCCCTTGTTTTCAACTGTATCTTTGGTAATTAAGCATTTTTCTATATCATCTCTAGAAGGAATTTCATACATAATATCTAACATTGTTTCTTCTATAATACTACGCAGCCCTCTAGCACCTGTTTTTCTTTCAATAGCTTTTCTTGCAATAGTTCTTAAGGCTTCTTCATCAAATTCTAAATCCACATTATCCATAGCAAGAAGTTCTTTGTATTGCTTTACTAATGCATTTTTCGGTTGTGTAAGGATTTTAACTAATGATTCTTCATCCAGTTCCTCTAATGTTACCATAATTGGTAATCTACCTACAAACTCAGGAATTAACCCAAATTTCAATAAATCTTCTGGCTGTAATTCTTTTAGTAATTCCCCTAGTTTAATTTCTTGCTGAGAAACTACATCAGCACCAAAACCCATTAATTTTTTACCTACACGATTTTGAATAATTTTATCTAAGCCATCAAA
>CAYZDC010000043.1:0-13332 GCA_964477045.1 uncultured Tissierellaceae bacterium
TACCTGTAGGAATATTATCAGAGATACCACCAACGTGCAGTCCCATAACAGCATCCACTTTAGGGTTTTCCATTGCTCCTTCTTCTATCATTGGTTTTGCTCCACCTGGGGATTCTTCTGCTGGTTGGAATAATAATTTAATATTTCCTTTAAACTTATCTCTATTATTATTTAATACTTTTGCAGCACCTAATAATATTGCGGTGTGAGCATCATGCCCACAAGCATGCATATTATTATTTGTAGATGCAAAAGAAAGTCCAGTTTCTTCTTTTATAGGCAATCCATCCATATCAGCCCTAAGTCCTATGGTATTTCCTTCTTCTGAGCCTTTAATAAGCCCTACAATTGCATTTCCATCTACTAGAGTATGGTACTGGATTCCCATTTCTTCCAGCTTTTCTGATACATATTTAGCAGTTTTTGGTAGTTCTAGACCGATTTCTGGTATTTGATGAAGGTCTCTTCTCCAGTTAATAATTTCTTGTTCTATGGCTTTTACTTCTTTTATTATATTCAATGTGAAATCCTCCTTTTAGTAATATAACCCTACGGGCCAGCAGAGCTAGCCCCTACAGTTGAAGAATAAGTCCAGCGAGCTAGGATAGGTCAGCTAATACATTTAGAATCAACAGCATTATGTTAATTAAATATCTTCTATTTGCCAATCTATGGGTTGTTTTCCTATACTTTCTAAAAAATTATTTGTTCTTGAAAATGGTTTAGTACCAAAGAATCCTCTACTGGCTGATAATGGGCTAGGGTGAAATGATTTTATTATATGGTGTTGGGGATTTGTGATTAATTCCCCCTTTTTGATAGCATTGTTTCCCCATAATATAAATACTATAGGGTCTCTTCTTTTATTTAATAGCTTGATAATGTTATCAGTAAATATTTCCCAACCTATTTTTCTATGGGAATTTGCTTCTCCGCCTCTTACACTAAATGAAGTATTAAGTAATAGTACTCCTTGGCTAGCCCATTTTTCTAAATATCCATTATTTGGTATAGAACATCCTAAATCACTATTTAACTCTTTGTAAATATTTCTTAATGATGGAGGTATTCTTACCCCAGGTTTTACAGAAAATGCTAAGCCATGGGATTGATTTGGCCCATGATAGGGGTCTTGCCCCAAAATTACTACTTTAACTTCACCATAATCAGTATAATCAAGAGCCCTAAATAAATTTTCTATACTTGGATATACTGTATTATTTTTATATTCTTCATCTAGATAATTCCATAGTTCTTTATAATATGGTTTCTCATATTCAGATTCTAGTAACTGATCCCATTGATTATGTAATTTTGGTATCACAAAATCATCCTTTCTTTCTTTCACTTATGTAGGCTGATCCTAATATTAATACTCCACCAAAGAGTTGAATGGAAGTCATCTTTTCTCCTAACAATATACCAGCAATTAATAGAGCAAATATAGGATCCATATAGCTTAAGATAGCTATGGATTGTCCTTGGACTTCTTTAACTGCGGAAAAATATAATAAATAGGCAATTCCTGTATGAACAATACCTACAAATAATAAAAGTATTAAATGTAATGAATCTAAGGATATTATTGATCTAGTAGAGTTTAATATAGCTAAAGGCATTAAGACAATTGTAGATACTAGTAGTTGAACGATGGTTACTTTAGACCCTGATAATTTTTTAATAAATTTATTTAAAATTACTACGATAGCATAAAACACTGCAGCTAATACAGAGTAAATTATACCTAACAGGTGATTATTATCACCAAGATTTCCTAAGTTCTTTATATCTAAAACTAATAGTAATCCTATTATAGCTACTATAATACATATAATTTTTTTCCTTGTTAGTTTTTCTTTTAATACAAATACAGAAAGTATAACTATAAATACAGGTGCAATATAATAGCTTAATGTTGCAATGGAGATAGTAGTATTTTTGTATCCTTGAAATAAAAGTACCCAGCCTGCCCCAAGAGCCATACCTGAAGGGATTAAAATCTTTAAATCTTCTTTTAAATCCTTTTTATTCCATTTTTCTCCTTTTATAAGACTCAATATTAATATAAATAGTGCTCCTATAATAGATCTATAAAAGGCTATTTCTATAGAATTAAGGGGTATGGTTTTTATAAATACTCCCATGGTACCCCATATTAACATGGCTAATATTATTTTAAGTTTATTCTTATCTATTTTCCCCATTTATCTATATTCCCTTCTCCAGTTCTTTGGTGCTAATAGGGCTATTATTGTAAACAATTCCAATCTACCTAGTAGCATTAAAAATGTAAATAATACTTTAGTAGCATTATGAAAAGCTCCAAAATTTTGAGTTGGTCCCACAAATCCTAGACCAGGTCCAATATTACTCAAAGTTGCTACTACAGAACTAGCTGCACTTTCTAAGTTAACTCCTTCTAAAGTTACCAGAAGTGTGCTAATTACAAAGATTGCGAAATACAAGGCTACAAAACTATTAATACTGGCAACAGTATCATTAGGAACTATTCTGTCATTTACTTTTATTGGAATAACTGCTCTTGGATGAAATATTTTAGATATCTCTCTTCGGATTAGTTTAAATAAGATTAATATTCTAATGACTTTTAATCCCCCCGCAGTAGAACCTGCACTTCCTCCTATAAACATAAGGACAAGGAGTATTCCTTTACTAAAACTTGGCCATAAATCAAAGTCTGCTGTAGTATATCCAGTAGTAGTCATGACGGAGGTAACTTGAAAATATGAGTCTCTTAAAGATAATCCTAAAGTGTTATAACTGGTGTAATATAAATTTGCTGCTATTGCTATAACAGCCACTACTATTATTGATAAGTAAAATCTTAGTTCTTCATCTAAAAGTATTCCTTTGAATTTCTTTTTAAAAATCGAATAATATATGGTAAAATTTGTTCCCGCCAATACCATAAAGGTTCCTATTACTAAGTGTATATAAGTGCTATCATAAAATGCAACGCTATTGTTCTTAATTGCAAAACCACCTGTACCTACTGTACCAAATGTAAATACCATAGAATCAAAAATACTCATACCACCTATTTTTAACATTATTATTTCTAAAATAGTCATTCCAAAATAAAGCACATACAATATTTTAGCTGTATCTTTTATTCTCGGAGCAATTTTCCCAGCTATAGGTCCAGGGCTCTCAGCTTTAAAAATTTGAAATCCCCCTATACCCAGAGCAGGTATTAAGGCAATAGTAAACACTAATATTCCCATACCACCTATCCAATGGGTAAAAGACCTCCAAAATAATATGCCCTGGGGCAATATTTCCACATTTGAAATAACGGTGGCTCCTGTAGTTGTAAATCCAGATACAGTTTCAAAAAATGCATCCAAATAATTAAGATGTCCTGATAAAAACAGTGGCAGTGCTCCAAAGGCTGAAGCAAATATCCAACCAAAAGCTACTATTGCCAATCCATCTCCTGCATTTATTAATTTACCATGTCTATTCCTTCTTATAAATAGCCCTACCAATGCTGTTACTATTATGGTTATTACAAATGCATTTATATCACTTCCCCCAGTATATAGAGCTATTAACAGAGAAGGTATCATTAGTAGTGATTCAACTAGGAGAATATCACCTAATACCCTTAGTACGATTCCATAATTCATTTAGAAGTCCTCCTTTATGAGCTTTAAAGAACATCTTTAGAGTCATTACATCTTCTGTTAAGCTAAATACTACAATTCTATCATTTGCTTTTAAAACAGAATCACCCTTTGGTATTATTACATGTCCATGTCTAATTATTGCACCTATTATTACACCATTAGGAAGTTTTAATTCTTGCAATGTTTTATCAAGAAATGGCAAGTCATTATCTAATATAATCTCTGTAACCTCTGCATCTCCACCTAATAATAAGGATACGGAAACTACCTTACCACCTCTTATTAGTTTTAATATATTTGAAGCAGTAATATATATTGGATTTAAAGCTGCATCTATTCCTAGCCTATCAATTATTTTAGTATAATTTTCACGACTAATTTTAGCTATTGTTTTTTGAACACCTAATTGCTTAGCCATAAGCGCCATAAGTAAATTTTGTTCATCAAAACCAGTTGCTCCTATAAAGGCATCCATAGTGTCCAACATTTCTTCCTCTAATAAATGTATATCTGTACCATCTCCATGGATTACTACTACACCTTTTATCTTTTCTGAAAGTTCTTGAGCCCGTTCCTTATTTTGTTCAATTAGTGTAACTGAGATTTTAGATTTACATAGTATTTCTGCTAGGTAATATCCAATATTACCACCACCAAGAATCATTACTTTTTCAATATCCTTGTGTTTTCTTTCAGTTTGAAAATGAGTGCTAATATATTCAATATCTTCAGTTCTACCCACTATATGAATTACATCATTCTCATGAAGCACAGTAGATCCCTTAGGTATGATTATTTCACCTTCACGGAAAATCACAGTAATTACCAATTCTTGAAAGTGTTCTAATTCCATTAGTTTTTTCCCTACAAATTCTTTGTTATGACCAATATTAAAATCTACCATTTGAACCTTACCACTGGCAAAGTCTCCAGTATAAAAGCTAAAGGTTTTTAGTAAATATTTTTCTATGGATTGGGCTATTGCTAGGTCAGGGTTTACTATATGATCTATTCCCATTTCTTTTTTTATAAAATCAAGTTGCTCCATATACTCTGGGTTTCTTATTCTAGCAATAGTCATTTTACAACCTAGTTTTTTTGCTAATGAGCATATTATTGTGTTAGTTTCATCACTATCTGTTGATGCAACTAACAAATCATAAGTTTCAATATGAAGTTCTTTAAGTATATTTATATCTATTCCATTTGCAACCACTGTTAGAGCATCCATATGTTCGTTTATTCTTTCTATTACTTTAACATTCACATCCATTATTGTTACATCTATATTTTCACTAACCATAGCTTCAGCTAATTTACTTCCTAATTTGCCTGCACCTATTATCATTACTTTCATTGTTTTTCACCTCCACTCTAATATATCAAAAAACTTGAGATAAAAACAGTCATTTATACTATAAAAAACAAAATCTCTTTTTAAATAATTTAAAAAGAGATTTACTGTTATATTTTATAATTTCTCAGCTTTTATACTAGGCAATGTGTAATATTCTGTTAATCCAGAAATTATATTATTTTCTCCAATCCTGGTATAGACTCCTGCAAGTTTTTCATTATATAAAAACAAACCCATAATTTGCTTGAATTCTTTTACCACAGGTTTTCCATCTTCATATACAACAAAATCTCTTGTATATGGATCACAGTATTCTTGGTATAAATAGTCTTTGTTCCAAGATTCTAATAGCTTTTCTTCCCATTTTTCTTGAGAGAAATCTCTACCTGTATATACACCTCTAGAAGCATTTAAATCAAAAGGCTTCATAATATACATTTCTTTATTATTTAATACTTTGTTAAATGTAGTCTTTTCTCCACCAAACACTCCTGTATCAGGAATATGGTTTTTTACAAATTTTCTTTCTTCTTCTGATAATAAATTTAAGGTATTTTCATCATGTAGAATTTTGAAAACTATTTTATTATGAACTACTTGAGAACGTATAGAACCTATAAAGCAGGCAGCTTTATCTTTATATGCTTGGATAAAATCTTCAACTTCGTGGCTTCTTTCAATAAGTTCAAAGGTAACAATTCTTCTATAGACTAAGTCTATTTTATAGTCCTCATGGTAAAGGCTACCATCTCTGTATTTTAATTCTCTAGGATCAGCTATTATACAATTGTAACCTCTTTCTTCATAGGCTTTTTTAAACTCTTCAAATTCATATGTGGTAGCACTTTCAATAAAATCTACTATAGCCACATTAGGCTTTTTATTATTTCCACTAAATTTCTCATATATTTTAATAGATTCATCTACCCAAGAAAGAAATAATTCAAAATAACTCAGTTTATATTCTCTACCAAAATCTTTTAATGCCTGAGATTCTAATAAAATTTTAGCCAATTGGTTGTCTTCATTCATTGCTGATGATCCATCCGTATTTAACTCGCAAAACTTAAAATTTTGGTAATCCTTAAAGAAAATATCAAATCTTCCAATAGGTACATTTATATCATAACCATTATCTACCAAAATAAGTTCCTCTAACAATTCCGAAAATCCAAATTCTTTTCTAAATTCAGGATTCTCTATATACTCTTTAGTCAATTTATTTGTAATTGAAAGCATTACTTCCCCAATCTTTTCAAATTGAAGGAGCTCATTTTCTGTCACGAACAAAGGATGAGCCAGAAAAGGTACCGGTTTCCCCTTATACACAGCTGTTGAATTACTTACTCGCTCTGCTGCTTCTTTATAATCCTCATAATACTTTTTAGGATTTTTCATGATTAAGTCAATATAATCTTGATTTACTTTTTCTCCATTCATTTATTCCAACTCCTCAAAAAGGTTTAAAACTGTCCACTGTAGGGCCTTTTTCTTGCCCATATACAATCTATCTTTTGTAATTTGGTAAGGATTCTTTTCTGCTTCTATCATACCTTCTAAAGGTAGAATGTATTTAACATCTTCCTCAGATAATCCTTCTTTTGCTAATTGAACTACATGCTTGGCAATTTCTAATAGGGTCTTATCTCCTAATTTAGCTAATAATCCTTTTTCTTGCATTTCTAACTTAGTTTTTTTAACATCCTCTATGGTTACATACTTAATATAGTCATAAACTTTGTTTAGGGCTATATCATTATAGAATATCCCTGTCCATAGTGCTATTGCAGATAAGCTTAATGGTACGGGAACAGAATCCATCATACGAATTTCTATATACCTTTTGGTTCTAACATCTGGAAATACCATAGTTAACAAATGCTCTAGTTCTTCTGTTTTATAGTGTTCTGGATCAAATACATCCTTTACCAATAATTCACCAGTAGGGACAAAGTCTCCATCTTTAGCCATTAGTATAGGCGGTACATTTAAGATATATTCTGCATATTTTTTGAAACTAAAATCATCACTTAGTGCGTTAGTTACTATTCCCGACCTTTGATTATCACAGTTATTCCATATTCTAGCCCTTATATTGTGCCCCTCATATTCTTCACCTTGGAAGTATAACCCATTATCAAAAAGGGCAAATACTACTGGAGATAGTGCATTAGCTATTCTAAATTTCTTCCTATAATCTTCTTCTGAACCATAATCTAAAGAAATCTGAAGTGCAGAAGTACCTTTCATCATATTATGAGCCATAGAACCAGCTGTTTTAAAGTAATTAAACATAAAGTCATATCTTTTTTTAGGGAGAAGTTTAATCTCTTCAATTTTTGTTTCTGGATGATAACCTATTGCCATAATTTGTTGACCCTTACTTTCCAATATAGGCAATAAATCCTTTAAAAAATCTAAGTACTCAAGCTCAATATCTTTAATATGCTTTTGAGCCTTAATACTCAATTCAAATTGGCTACCTGGCTCTAAGGTTATTACCTTGTTTCCTTTCACCAACCCTAGTATATAATCTCCTTCATACATTCCTTTATAACCTAATTTCTCCAAATCATGTAAAGTTTCAGCCACTCCATTTTCCTCATAATAGGATACTGTTTTTAAAGTATCTTGATACACCACAAAGTGTTCAAATTCTACACCTATTTTAAAATCATCTCTAGTTTTCCCGTTTTTTATAAAATGTTTTTCAATTTCTTTTATTTGTTTGTTATAATCCATAACCATCTCTCCTCAGTAAATATCATTAGAAGCTCTAAATATATATACCCCATTATAATGTAATTATACTAGTTTTCATACTATAATTAGATATAATGTATAATATTTGTCAATTTTAGAATTTTTTTCAGAAATTCCCAGGTTTACTCAATATTATAATAGTTATAAAATATACTGGATAGTGATATAATGATAATACTTAGTGAATGAAGGTGGGTGCTTAAATAATGAAAAATTTGCAGAATATATTAATAAATAGGGCTTCTATTAAACTTTGAGCTAATGAGGAATGGATATTCCAATAATCATTAAAAATGAAAATAGAGCTATCCTTATTGGATTAATTAATATAATATAATCAAGGCTATAGATATAAATTGCAATATTTGGGTATATATAAATAGAATAAAATATAAGGAGTGAATAATTTGAAAAATAAATTATCAATTGAGTATTGTACATCGTGAGCTTATTTAGGAAGAGCAGTTGCTCTAGCAAGAACCATATTAACTGAACACAAAAATGGTTTTAAAGAATTAACCCTTATACCCTCAGAAGGTGGAGTACTAGAAGTTGTATTAAATGATGAGCTAGTTTGGTCAAAAAAAGAATTAGATCGTTATCCAGAAAAAGGGGAAGTAGAAGAAATAGTTAAAAATAAATTAAATCACTAAAAAAGAACCTCTTCATTTAAACTTGAAGAGGTTTTTCATATCCCGTATTCCATAATACTAGATTTAAGATTAATATTGCGATTAAATATATATATAGACCATAGGAGAAATTACTTGCTGCATAATGAATACCTGCTAGTATGGCTACTATAAAATACCCTGCTAACATTCCCATAAGGTTTTCCCTTTGTCTACTAACACTAAAGGCCTCTGAAAATGGCAAACTCTTTTCCATAAAGTTAAATGTTATTTTAGTAAACAACATTATATTAAAATAAACAATTACTACATCCATTATTATTCGCCCTTTAAACACAAGCAGGAAAATAGAGCCTACAGCTATGAATACTGGTGTTATTAAGTTAATAAATAAGGCTTTTAAACTACCTTTATATATGTCTCCAGTACCGCTTATAGGAGCAACATTATATACCCATGCTGCTTTATAATTATCTGAAAACACCATAAATGGAACAACTGACATTACCATAAGAGTGGATAGGTACATGGCGAAATATGAATTCCCCTCAGCTATTTGACCAAAGCCGCCATCTTGTAGGGAAGGTATCATAAATATAAATGGAAATATAACTGATAAGGCTAGTTGAGGATATACTTTTAGTTTGAAATCTCTTTCGTTTTTAATCATATTTGTAGTGAACCTATAAAAGCTTCTCTCTGTTTTGGTTCTGCAAAATATTTTAGCCATAGCTATTGTAAATCTTGATTTATTTTTAGATTTACCACTACTAGAGTTTAATTTTTGAAGACTATTCTCAAAGCTTGGAATTAATTTTATATATAATATAATTGATGCAATTGGAATAATTATCATCAAAATTGAGTATAGGATTAAATAATCTGCTGTGTTCTTATTAATAAATATTTCAAAAGGAGCTGAAAACCAAATTGTAGGTATGAAATACTTCCACCATGAATGTACATATTGAATATTGTCCATATCTATAAATTGAAACATTCTAGCTACAAATTGGTATCCTATAGTAATTGCAATGGTCAATCCTATTTGAACATAATTTATTATATCCTTTAACCTTTCTCCATCAAAAAACTGTAGAATTAATATATACAAAATTGCTGTTATTACTATTACAAACAAATCCATTAAAACTATTTCTAGCAAGTATATAATGAAAAATAAAAATCCCCGCTTAATTAATGCAGCTATTAAAGAAGGCCCTGCTATAGCCATTGTAATTAAAAATATATAGATAAATATATGTAATACTTTTGCTGTATTTACAGTTCTACTGTTTACAGGTTTAGAAAGTATTATTTCTTTGTCTCTTACATCTAATAAAACTGAACTAAAGTCTGATATTAAAGATGTCATAATCATAAACATCATTATTCCAAATATTATATTCATTTGATATAAAAAATTATCCCCAATTAAAATAAATGGAATCAGTACAAGGCCTAACAATAAATACATACCTAAACTTTTTATAAAGTTATTATTTTCTTCTTTTTTTTCTTTGTTTGAATTATTTAAAACAGTAGATGCTCTTCTCCCATCCAAGGTTAATTTAATTTGGAGTATTCTTCTCATTACAGGATAATCTATGCCCAATTTCTGAAACAAACCTTTAAATATATCCAAAAAAAGCAAAAATTTACTGTCCTTCATTTAAATTACCTCTTTTCAAGGTTGCTACTATTTCTTTAGCTATGATTTCATGCTCATCAAAGCCAGTTAATTCATTGAAAATACTCTCCAATGATCCGGATAAGGATTTTGATTGTAAGTCTTCAAAACTTCCATCTGCAACTATCTCTCCATTATTAATAAGTATTATTCTATTACTTAATTTCTCAACGACTTCCATAATATGCGAGGAATAAAATATGGTTTTTCCCTCTTTAGCCAGTTCTGCCAATACTTCTTTGAATACCATTACACTATTGGCATCCATTCCCGCCAGAGGCTCATCTAAAAATAATATATCCGGATTATTTAAAAGGCTAGAAATTATCAATACTTTTTGCTTCATACCCTTAGAATAAGAAGTCATTCTATTATCATATACATCTTTTATATCGAATAGACCCATTAACTTCTCAGCTATGCTATCTACTTCTTCATACTCCATTCCATATAATTCACCAATAAAGGTTAAATATTCTCTTGCTGTTAAGTTTTCATATATATCAGAGGATTCCGGTACATAACCAATTTTACCCTTGTAGCTCACATCTCCATCTCTAATATCTTTACCAAGTATTGATATATCTCCAAAATAATCTCCTACAAGTCCTAACATAATCTTTACTGTAGTACTTTTGCCTGCTCCATTTGGTCCAATGTATCCTATTATCTCTCCCTTGTAGATATCTAGGTTTATATCCTTAAGTACCTGCTTGCTACCATAGGATTTGCTTAAGTTTCTAATTGTAATAACTTGTTCTTTCATTTAATCACCTCTTGAACATAATGACTATATTATAACATAGTATATAAAGCTCTTCAAAATTTAAGCTTCTCTAATTCTTTCATAGTCTACATAATTATACATTAAATCATCTTGCATATAATATGGTGACTGGGATAATATTTTCCAATCCTGATCTTCATCTAAATTAGGTATTAATGTATCTGTGGCATCAAAACTTCTCAATACTTTTGTAATATAAGCATAGTTACAATACTGCAATAACTGATGGGCAATATTCCCACCACCTATAACAAAATTCACCATACTGTTATCAGGGTTAATCTTTTCTAAAAGTTGAAACAGTTCATCTATTGAAGTAACTACCACTATATCATCAGCTTTATAAGTAGCATCCCTTGTTATTACAATATTAATTCTATTAGGTAATGCTTTTTGATCTGGTAAGGACTCAAAAGTTTTTCTGCCCATTATAATTATATTAGTTTCTGTTAATCTTCTAAATCTCTGCAAGTCTTTAGATATTTTAAACAACATATCTCCATCATAACCAATATTCCAGTTTTCATCTACTGCAAATATCATTTTCATGGTAAACCTCCTCATAATCTCCCTTTAATGTTACCCTTTATCTATAAAATCTAATCCTATTGATATTTTATCTTTTATTAGGGTATAAATAATTTTAGGAGTGTGATAAATTGAAAAGCTTAAGCCGTTTTAAAGTTAAAAATTTAGAATTAAAGAATAGAGTTGTAATGCCTCCTATGTGTATGTACAGCTCGGATAATAATGGTCATGTAAAAGATTTTCATGAAGTACATTATGTAACCAGAGCATTAGGTGGTGTAGGTCTAATCATCTTGGAAGCCACTGCTGTAGTTCCAAATGGTAGAATTAGTAATGGTGACTTGGGAATATGGAGTGATAGCCATATAGAAGGTTTAAAGTCCATAGTTAGAAAATCTAAAGCTTATGGAACAAAAATGGGTATTCAACTTGCTCATGCTGGACGAAAGTCTGATTCTGGAGATGAGTATATAGTAGGACCTTCTGCAATAAAGCATAGCGATCATTATGCCATGCCTAGAGAACTTTCAAAAGAAGAGATTAAGGAAGTTGTATTAGCATTTAGAGAAGGGGCTAGAAGAGCTAATGAAGCAGAATTTGATGTAATAGAAATTCATGGAGCCCATGGGTATTTGATTCATGAATTCTTATCCCCTATATCCAATAAGAGAACTGACGAGTATGGTGGAAGCATTGAAAATAGAGTGCGATTTTTAAAAGAAATACTCCATTCTGTAAAAGAAGTTTGGCCAAGTGAAAAACCAATATTCCTAAGAGTATCAGCAGATGATTATGTACCAGGTGGTATTAATAAGGAAGAAATGGTTAAAATCATAGATCTTGTTAAAGAAGATTTAGATATGGTTCATGTAAGTTCTGGTGGAGTAGTAGATACTGCCATAGACATATTTCCAGGCTATCAAGTAACCCATGCAGAGACTATTAAAAAACACTGTAATATTCCAGTTATAGCTGTAGGTCTTATAAAAGACTTTGACCATGTGGAAGAAATAGTGTCTAATAATAGAGCAGATTTAGTAGCTCTAGGTAGGGAACTACTTAGAAACCCATTCTTTGTACTAGAAATGGCAAAAAGTAGAAATGTAGAAGACTTTCCTTATCCAAAACAATATTTGAGAAGTTTTATGTAGTTAAATAATATGACAAAAAACCAACAATTTATTTGTTGGTTTTCTTTTTGTATTTATAATTAATTTGGTTTTGAACCAGCTCATGAATCATTTCTTATTGACTGGATTAAAATTATTTAATTATATTTATGCCAGTTTTACATAAATGTATAGTATTACACATTATGACAAACCCAAGAATAAAAAAGAAGAGATTCTTTTTGCAGAATCCCTTTAAGAGGTTGAATTTAATAGGTCACAGTCATATTACTCAGTTTGTCATAATTGTATTTTTGACAAACTCGATAAAAATTTTAAAATAATATAATAAACTCTAACTTCTGAACTTTACCCTACAGACTTATAATTTTTTATTATAGTATTTGGCAAGTAGTAAAAAACTCAAAAAATGAATAAGGAATAAAACAGCTCCAATTATAAGTGGAATTGTATAATCTAAAATTAAAAATATTAATAACATAATGCTAATTGTTGCTAATGTAATTCTAAATGTATTATATCCAGCATAACCTCTAATTGCTATATTGCGTTCATCATGTTGTCCTATTATTTGTTCTTCAATTTTTTTAGGTTTCTTTTTAATTTGGTATAATTTAATACTGCTAATTCCAATCCATGCACCACCTAAACCACTTATTCCACCTACTAAATAAAAGTCTGTCATTTTTGCTATAAATGCACTTCCTACTAAGATAATAATTCCAATTACCAATAAAATAGTATATATAGTTTGCTCTTTTTTTAAGTTCATTTTTCCTCCCCCTCATAAATAAA
>CAYZDC010000044.1:0-13007 GCA_964477045.1 uncultured Tissierellaceae bacterium
TATAGCAAACATTTCTTACGACTTTTAACATTCTTCTAATATTAGTATGTTCATCCACCATAATTCTTATAGATTCCAATTTCTCATCTCCTTCTTTTTACACAATTTATATTTACCCAATACTCCAATATAATAACATAATATATAATAAATAAAAATCAAGAATATAGTTTGAAATTTAGGGTATTAATGATATGATGTATATAAGTATAATTATTAAAGGAGGTTAAATTATGAGTTTCAAAATAACTGATAAGGTAACATGGGTAGGTAAAATAGACTGGGAGCTTACAAGCTTTCATGGTGATGAATACTCTACAGATAGAGGATCATCTTATAACTCTTATTTAGTAAGAGATGAAAAGACAGTACTTATTGACACAGTTTGGGAACCATTTGCTGAAGAGTTTATAGAAAACTTGAAAAAGGAAATTGACTTAAAGGACATAGACTACATAATAGCTAACCATAGTGAAATAGACCACAGTGGTGCACTTCCGCTATTAATGAAAGAAATTCCTGATACTCCAATTTATTGTACAGCAAATGGAGCAAAAATATTAAAAGGCCACTTCCACCAAGATTGGAACTTTGTTGAAGTTAAGACAGGGGATACATTAAACATTGGTGAAAATACATTTACATTTGTAGAAGCTAGAATGTTACACTGGCCAGATAGTATGATGAGTTATCTAAGTGGAGAAGCTATTCTATTTAGTAATGATGCTTTTGGACAGCATTATGCATCAGATTTAATGTACAATGATTTAGTAGACCAAGCAGAATTGTGGCAAGAAGCTATTAAGTATTATGCAAATATATTAACACCATTTAGTGCCTTAGTTAAAATGAAGATAGAAGAAGTATTAAGTTTTGAACTTCCATTAAATATGGTAGCTACAAGCCATGGTGTTATATGGAGAGATAATCCTGCTCAAATAATTTTAAAATATATGGAGTGGGCTCAAGCTTATCAAGAAAATCAAATTACATTAGTTTACGATAGTATGTGGCACTCAACTAAAAGAATGGCAGAAGCCATTGCTGAAGGTATAAGATCTGTAGACAATACTGTAACAGTTAAATTATACAACGCAGCAAAAAATGATAAAAATGATATTATTACAGAATTATTTAAGTCCAAGGCCTTCTTATTTGGATCCTCAACTGTAAACAAAGGGATTATGCATGCTACAGCAGGTATTCTGGAAATGATTAAGGGTATTGGATTCAAAAATAAAAAAGTGGCTGCATTTGGCTCATATGGTTGGTCAGGAGAACATATTGCAGTTTTAGAAGAGGGACTAGAAAAAACCAAGTTAGAAATAGTACAGCCAGGACTAAGAGTACTTTGGAATCCAGATGAAGATGCTATAAAAGAATGCTTTGAATTTGGTAAAGCATTTGCAGAAAAACTATAAAATATATCTATAAGAGGGGTAGAAATTTTCTATCCTTCTTCTTTTTTTTGTCTTTATCCTTTATAATGGTATTAGTACGTTTGAAAGAGGGATAAAATGAATAACCATGAATTTTCTAACTATATAAGTAATTTAATTTTAAAGTCCATGCTCTATGAAGTATCAACAACCCCAAAACCAGGCTTAGTGGATAGAGCTAATTCTGGTGCACATAGGGATATGGACTTTTTTACATTTATAGACAGCACAGTAGTTTTTTACGATTATTTTTATAATTGTGTTAAAATGGGTTTAGAATTTCAAGGACAAGATTTTACAGAGTTACTTACTGATATTAGACCCATAGGTATTAAGGCTGAAGAAACCATGTTTTTAGCTACTAATAATATAAACACTCATAAGGGCCTAGTTTTTTCCTTTGGAATAATGGCCGCAGCACTAGGAAGCCTTCATAGTGAAAGACCTAATTTATATTTTTCCTATGAGGAGGTTTCCCATAGAGTAATACTAATTAGCAAAGGGATAACTAGAGAATTAACTGATCTAAATATTAATAAAAATATTACCTATGGTGAGAAATTATATAATAAATATAAAACTACTTGTATTAGAGGTGAAGTAGAGTCAGGGTTTAAAACTGTTTTAACCTACTCTCTTCCTGTTTTGGAAAATCTTATTGAACAGGGAAAATACACTATAAATGATATTTGTGTTCAAGTATTGTTGCATTTAATAGTACATACAGTGGATTGCAATATTTTAGGAAGGCATAATAAGAAAAAATTAAAGTATGCTCAATCCTGTGCAAAAGCTTTGCTAAAAGATGGTGGATATTTATCTATAATAGGAAAAAAGGATATTATAGATATGGATCGAGATTTTATAGATAAGAATATTAGCCCTGGTGGTGCAGCAGACCTTCTAGCTGTTACATTATTATTTTATTTCTTACAAAATGGAGACAAGTTATAAATAAATTATAAGGGTGTTTTACTATGGAAATTATTATTGGGTTTATAGTGGCATTTTCATTGCTTTTAATAGGTGTAATTAAGGGGATATTCATTGGATATCCCTTAATCTTAAGTTTCTTAATATTTTCTATTATATATTTGAGAAAAGGCTACAATCTAAAGTCATTAATACAAATATCTTGGTATGGTGGGAAGCGATCTTTTGTAGTATTAAAGATATTTGTGTTAATAGGTTTAATTACTGCTACTTGGATGATTTCTGGTACTATTCCTAGTATTGTATATTATAGTTTAAAAATAATGAACCCTAGGTATTTTATAGTTTTTACATTCTTAACTAGTTCACTGGTTTCATATATGTTAGGGACTTCAATTGGAACTGCTAGTACTATAGGTGTAGTTTTAATAATTATGGCTAAGGGGGGAGGGATAGATCTTAACCTAGCTGGAGGTGCCATATTATCTGGATGCTATGTAGGAGATAGAATGAGTCCTATGTCTTCTTGTGCTAATTTGGTTTCTAACTTAACAGAGGTAAAGCTTTATCCCATGTTAAAGAATTTTAGAAAAACTACATATTTCCCCCTGCTAATAGTTAGTCTTATATATTTATTATTCTCTTTTTCAAATCCACTGGATATGGGAGAGAGCAATATGTTAAATGAAATAAGCCAAAGCTTTCATATAAGTTTTTTAGTCTTGATTCCTGCTTTAATAATGCTAATACTTAGTGCACTACAAGTAAAAGTTAGAAAAGCAATGATGGTTAGTATATTAAGTGGTATGTTTATAGCTATATTTATTCAAAATGAAAGTATGGTTACCCTGATAAAAGTTTTACTTTTAGGCTACAAATTAGAAGCAAATCACCCCTTAGTAGCTATTTTAAAAGGGGGAGGATTATTTTCAATGTTAAAGCCAAGTCTGGTGATCTTTGTTAGTTGTGCTATGGCAGGAGTTTTAGAAGGACTACATATATTTGATGGAATAAGTAAGCTTTTTTACTCTGTAAAAGATAGGAAAACTTTGTTTTTAAGTACTGGAATAGTTTCTTTTTTTACAGGGGCTTTTGGAGGCAATCAATCTATAGCTTTAGTCATGACCAATGGTATTATGAATAAGGTCTATGAGCATTTAAAAGTAGATAAATTATCTTTAGCAACTGATATGTCGAATACAGCAGTCTTATTCTCACCTATGATACCTTGGAATATAGCAAATCTAACCATCGCTACCATAATAGGTGTGAGCCCAGTGAAAATAGTTCCCTATGCATTTTATTTGTATATTCCTTTTATAATAAATTATATTAATTATATGAGAAAGGGTAGAATATAGAGCTTCTATTAAATGTAAAATTAAAGCTAACAAGTGTATAACCTCCAGAAATGGGGGTTATAACTATATATATTGTAATAATATTGTAACCACATCTTGTAGTATAAATAGTATATTTAGGGTATATAATATATATTAACCGAAGAAAGAAGGGATAAATATGAAAAGATTATATATATTTTTACTGGTGTTGGTTTTAGCTCTTTCACTTACATTATCAGGATGTAAGAAAGAGGAAGATGCTAATACTCCTGTAATTAAGCCACCAATAGAAACTCCAAAGGCGGATGAAGTAGAGGAAGAAGAACCGGATAATATAATAAAAGAATTTGGAGAAGTTTTAAACAAAGAAGAGGAACCAGACAAAATAATATCCTTTATTGAAGATAATTTAGACAAGGTATCTGAAATTGAAGGAAATGTAATGATTGATGGTTTGGAAAGAAAATTAGAAAATAATCTAGATAAGGTCACAGATAGAATAATGGAATTAGATAAGGACAATGAATTGTTAGACATTGCTGGCTATGAAGAAGAATTTGCGGAAGAACATATTAGTGAAATAAAAAATGAAGAACTAAGAGCAGAAGTACAAAAAGCATATGATAATATGTACAAATTAGTAAATCTTGAAGGACAATTTTATCCTATTATAGATTATACTAGGCTTCAAAAATACAATGATTATTTAACAGCTGAGTGGAAAGATTATTTAGCTATAATGGCACGAGATTCAGAAGATTTACCTATGGCAGATGGTGGATTGAGCATATCTTTTGCTGAATTGGCAGATAGATTATTGCTAACTGAAAATTATCTAAATAGTTATTTAGACGGTCAAAGACATACAGAAGTGTTAGAAATGTATGAAAATAAAATTAATGTATACCTTAAAGGATTACCAAATACACCTATAGCTCATAGGGAAACAGGTATAATAAAACCTGAGGTATTAGATAGTTATGAAAAAACTGCAAGTGGTGAAGACTATATGACAGTATTTGCGGTTTCACAATATTTAGAAGCTATAAAAGAAAATGAAATGCTTATAGATGAAGATATATTAAACCTAGCAGATAAGTTAATCGATGATGTAATGGAAACATTAACAGAATTTAAATAGAAATAAAAAGGTTTCCTAGGAAACCTTTTTATTTGTTCCTATAATGGGTATACATAATTGATGGGTTGATTATACTTAAGGAGGTATTTTGATGAATGAATTAAATAAAGAGCAAAGGCAAGAAATGTTAAAAGAAGTAATCAGAGAATTACATGCTGGGAAAACAGTAGATGAAGTAAAGGCTAAATTTGCATCTGTAATTGATGGTGTATCCCCTAGGGAAATCGGAGAAATGGAAGTGCAATTAGTAAAAGAAGGGCTTCCTATTGAAGAGATACAATATTTATGTGATGTCCATGCTGAAGTGTTTAAGGGGACTTTGGAAGAAATACATCACCCTGATCAAGTGCCTGGGCATCCTATTCATACTATGAGGATGGAAAATGATGCCATATCTCAGTTAATAGAAGATGATATAAAAGTAGATTTAGAGAAATTCAAAATAGATGATTCAAAAGAAAATGTGGGCAAGCTTATAGAGAATTTCAATTTATTATTTGATATTGAAAAACACTATAGTAGAAAAGAAAATTTGGTATTCCCATATTTAGAAAAGCATGGAATAACAGCACCACCTAAGGTCATGTGGGGAGTACATGATGAGATTAGAGAAAAACTAAAAGATGTACTGTCAGACCTATCAAACTATAAAGGCAATAAAGAAGAAGTAGTAGAGAAAATAGGAGGAGCATTAACCCAAATAGTGGATATGATATTTAAAGAAGCAAGCATATTATTTCCTATGAGTTTGGAAACTTTAATAGAAGATGAATGGATAGAAATATATAAGGAGTCAGATGAGATTGGATACGCACTTATAGCTCCGAAAGAGGAATGGAAATTAAAAAGAGTAGATTTAGAAATGAAGGAAGAGTCAAAAGGACAGCTGGAAGGTGGATATGTTAAGTTTGAAAATGGCTTATTATCTGCTGAAGAAATAGCAGGGATTTTTGAAGTTATTCCAGGAGAGTTATCTTTTGTAGATAAGGATAACGTGGTAAAATTCTTCACTAAGGGAGAAGAAAGAATCTTCACTAGAACTAAAGCTGTAATAGGACGTTCTGTAGAACATTGCCATCCTCATGCATCTGTGCATATGGTTAATAAAATAATAGAAGATTTTAAATCTGGAGAAAAGGATTCTGAAGAATTTTGGATTCAAATGGGTGAGCTGTTTGTATTAATAAGATTTTTTGCAGTTAGAAACAAAGAAGGGGAATACCTAGGTAGCTTAGAGTATGTTCAAAATATAAAACCCCTAATGAATCTAACGGGAGAAAAAAGACTATTAAGTGAATAATTTTATAAAGTTAGAAGTGTATAAGGGAGGCCTAGCCTCTCTTATTAAATAAATGCTATATTGTCTCTAAATTGTAACCAAATAGAAAGTGTTTTTAATTGTAATTAATCCTTATATGTAGTATTATTTATAATAGTACTTTATTAAATAAGAGGTGTAATTATGAAGAAGAAATTTTTTATAGCATTTATAGTATCATTAATAGGGTTTTCTCTACTTTATTCAAATCTATGGAAGTCAATATTAAGCGATGAGCCTAGTGTGGCCCATGGAGATGAACCAGGAAAAACCGAGCCAGAAGATGTAAAAAAACCAAAGGTTAAAGATGAAGTATTGTTTTTACTAATGGGTGTAGATGCTGAGGATGTTAAAAAATCCAAAGGAACCAGAACAGACACTATGATTTTGACAAAAGTAAATTTTGATACTGGGAAAATAAGTATGCTTTCAATTCCTAGAGATACGAGAGTATTGGTTAAAGGAAAAGAAGACAAAATAAATCATGCCCATGCTTATGGAGGTCCTAATCTTACCATGGATACAGTGGAAGATTTCCTACACTTGGACCTAGATTATTATGTGAAAGTAGACTATAAAGTTGTAATGGGTATTGTAGAAGCTATTGGAGGGGTAGAAATAGATGTACCTTTTCATATGAAATATTATGACAATACAGCTGGCTTTCCTTTATTAGATATTGATATTAAAAAGGGAAATCAACTATTAATGGGTAAAGATGCCCATGACTTCTTAAGATTTAGAAAGGGAAGTCCTGGATACAAAGGATACCCAGAAGGAGATATAGGTAGAATAAAAGCTCAACAATATTTCATGAAAGAGCTAATTAAGCAAACTTTAAAGCCTAAAAACCTATTAAAATTACCTAAATTAGCAGAAACATATTTTGAAAATGTAGAGACAAATGTTCCTTGGAGTGTTATCCTTAAAGGGATAGCATCAGCTAATAAAATTGATGTAGATGAAATGGTAACAGGCACAATTCCTGGAGAGGGAAAAAGAATAAGTGGTGTAGATTATTTTATATATTATAGAGAAGAAACAAAGCAGATTGTTTTAGATATGTTTGGAGACTACCTAATAAATTAGTAGATAGAGGTGGAAAAATGAGACAAAAGAGAAAAAAAGAACATGTAGAAAACTATTTAAAGAGTACCTTTAGAGGGGATACTCTTTTTAGAGATATTTATTTAGAGCACAATGCACTACCAGACCTAAATCTTGATGATATAGATACAAAAACTCAATTTTTAGGAAGAACAATAGACTATCCAATTATAATTAATGCAATGACTGGTGGTAGTGACCTTTCACAAGATATAAATCGGGATCTTTCCCGTTTAGCTAAGGAGTTTAATATTCCTATGGCTGTAGGCTCACAAACCATAGCCGTAGAAGATTCAACAAAAACAAGTTCTTTTGAAGTTGTTAGAGAAAACATAGGACCTGAGGGCATAGTTATAAGTAACTTAAGCGGACAAGCTTCCTTGGAGTATGTAAATACTGCTTTAGAAATTGTTAATGGAGATGCAATACAATTGCATTTGAATCCAGCTCAAGAATTAGCAATGGTTGAAGGTGATAGGGAATTTAGAGGTATCTTAGAAAATATAGAAAATATAGTAAAAAGTATAGGAAAACCAGTAATAGTAAAAGAAGTTGGATTCGGTATATCAAAAGAGGTAGCAATAAAGTTATATAATATTGGTGTTAGAAATATCGATATTTCCGGATCTGGAGGAACAAACTTTATAGAAATTGAAAACCTAAGAAATATTGGAATGGATTTAGCAGACCTATATGAATGGGGAATTCCTACAGCTCTAGCTTTAATTAAATGTAGAGAACTACCAGCAGACTTAAATCTTATAGCTAGTGGTGGAATTAGAAATAGTATGGATATAGTAAAATCTATAGTATTAGGAGCTAATCTAGTAGGTATAAGTGGAGAATTACTTTCCTATTTAATTCATGGCGGTTACGATAATGCTAAGAATTATTTAGAAGAGTTAATATATAAATTGAAGATTATTATGTTGCTTTTAGGAAAGCAAAATATAGTAGAATTACAAAGCACCAAGTATAAAATTGTTGGAGATTTGAAAGAACTGATTTAAATAAATGCACGATGCACAATGCACAATTCACAATCAAAACCTTAAATATATAGGCCCTTTTTCCTAATTCTAGGATTAAGGGCCTTAATTGTTGTTTTATCTTTTAATTGTGCACTGTGAACTGTGAATTGAGAATTGAATTAAAATCCTCCGCCTCCTCCTCCGCCACCAGCACCGCCGCCACCGCCGCCTGAGAAGCCGCCACCGGCCCCAGAACTGGAAGTTGAGGTAGATGTACCGGTAGAGCCATAAAAACTGCTATTGAGGCTGTCTTCAAACTTAGAGCCACCACTTTTGTTTAATCCACCATAATAAAATGCACCCCAATACATTGGATAATATCCATAAGCTACATTTTCTCTATACTCATTCATTTTATTCATTGTAATACCTAGAGCTATGGCAGCGATTAAATACTTGTCTCTAGGAATATCTATATCTAAATCTTCAAACACAGTCATTTCCTTCATAAAGTCTTTCCAAAGTCCATGTTGAATAAAACCTTTATCAGATTTTCTAGTAGCCATAGCTATGGACATAAAAAACATAGCTAAACTGACAACTATAAGAATCACGCCTATAAAGGCAGAGAAAACTATTGAAATAGTACCTAATACTAAAAATAATACAGCAGGTATTATAAGAAATACTAAATATTTTTTACCTCTTTCATCATAGTAATTACGACTTTTCAAATCTTCTTTAACTAGACTACTCCATTTATTATAGTTTTTCGAAAAAGCTGAGGATTGTTTTTTTCTATAATGGTCTATATCCATAGTAGTTACATTATCTCCATTTCCAATATGGTTAAATAACCAATCCATAAAAAAGGATTCATGGGGCAATAGATTTTCTAGACTTAAACTAGTTTTATTAAAAGAATAATTTTCTTGTGGCTCTTTTGAGCCGCCAAATATTCCTTTCTTAGGCTCTTCATCTACTTCAATATTATCTATTGTAATAAACTCTCTTCTAGAAAGATCAAACAGGGTAGCAATAAGTGCTCGACCATCTAAAAATGAAGTCATAAATATTTTCAACTCTGCAGGGCTAATATCTTCTGGAACTAGTGAGTCCATTTCTTCATATATATCAGGGTTTCTTTTAAACTTATGGAAGAAGAAATAAATCATAGCTGCTCCAATAGCAGATAATATACCAGAAACAAGATTCAAAGCTGATTTAGTATTTTCCTTCCTAACTTTTTGCTCTTCTATATTTTGAATATATGACAATTCTTCATCCATTAAAGCATTTAAAGTTTTATTGCCTGTTTTAACACTAGCAGATATATAATCTAATGGGAAAAATATTCTTGCTTCAATAAAAGTATTAGGAGGAACATTATCCACTTCTAATTTCACCTGATTATTATCAGCAAATTGTATTGTACCATTTAAAGGTCCATGAGCAAATATTTTCACTTTATCTTTATCAAGTGATGGCAGTTCAATATTTGCAGAGAAATAATTTATCTTCTCTTCATTTTCTTTTCCTAAAAATTGATAATATAATTCTCCACTATCAGAATGTCTTATGGCTACATTTTTTAGGAGATATTGGATTCTAAAGGTTTTTGTTTCATCTTTAGCAGGAGAAAAGATCATTAATTCTATATTGTCTTTCGTTTCAGTAGATTTAAATTGTGCATTATCACCTTTCTTTGCTTCTGGATTTTGTGAAAATTCTATTTCTCCTCCATCTATGATTTCATAGACTTTTACATCAGAAATTCCATCAGTATCTTTAAGTCCTATATTCCAATAAATTCCATTATACTTATCTTTAAAATCATAGGTGATATTTTCAGCTACTCTTAGATCTCCATTTTCTAATAATATTGATTCTACCATAATTTCATTAATAATAAGATTATCATCAGCAAATACTAAGGTAGATGTTATGAAGATTAGGACTAATATACACATTATTCTTATAAATTTTTTCAAAACAAACACCTCCTATTTATTATGTATACCCACAAACTAGAAATTGTAAAGAATAAAATTATGTGGTTGACAAATAACAATTAATAACCTATACTGTATATAAACAGTATGAACAGTATGAACTTTAATTATAGAGGAGGTGCCCTATGAAAATTATAATAGCTAATTCATCCAATGAGCCTATATATTCTCAAGTAGCTAATCAATTGAGAAGCCACATTATGAAAGGTGAATTAAAGGAGGGTGAATTGTTACCTTCCATTAGGGGACTGGCCAGGGACTTACAAATATCAGTTATTACAACTAAAAGGTCTTATGATGAACTAGAAAAGGAAGGTTTTATACAATCTGTTCCAGGGAAAGGCTCTTATGTAGCTTTCCAAAACGAAGAATTAATGAAGGAAAAGAAACTTAAAATAATAGAGGACAAGTTAATGGAAGTAGTTAAAGAAAGTCAGTTAATGGGTTTTAGTAAAGGTGAAATTATAGAAATATTAAATATATTATTTGAGGAGGCATAATTATGCTAGAGTTAATTAATGTGAACAAAGAATTTTATGAAGGATTTAAAATAGAAGATCTTTCTTTTAAATTAGAACCTGGGTATATTATGGGCTTTATTGGTCCAAATGGTTCAGGGAAAAGCACTACAATAAAATTAATAATGAATCTACTTAAATTGGATAGTGGAGAGATAAAAATATTTGGTAAAGACCATGTAAAGCATGAAGTAGAGATTAAAAATAGAATAGGATTTGTATATGATCAGTCTTATTTTTATGAAAATTTATCCATTGAAGAAATGAAAAATGTAATAGCACCTTTTTATTCTCAGTGGAATGAAGAGATATTTAAAAAATACTTAGAATTATTTAAACTAAGATCGGACTCTCAAATTAAAAAGCTTTCAAAGGGTATGAAAACTCAATTTGCAATTGCCTTAGCCCTATCTCATAATGCAGATTTAATCATAATGGATGAACCTACAGCAGGACTAGACCCTGTGATTCGTAGAGAGGTATTAGATTTATTGTACAATATTATTCAAAATGAAAAGAAATCTATATTCTTTTCCACTCATATAACCACGGATTTAGATAAGATAGCAGATTATATAACTTATATAAAAGAAGGAAAACTTGTATTTTCAAAATCTATGGAAGAAGTAATGGAATCCTATGCACTGATAAAAGGTGGCCCAAATCAACTTACTGATGAAATAAAAAAGAATATAATGGGCTTAAGAGAGACCAATGTAGGTTTTGAAGCATTAACAGATAGGCCTAGAGAAATTAGAAATATTGTAGGAGAAGATATCCTTATTGAAAGACCTACCCTAGAAGATATTATGTACTATACAAGAGGTGAATAGTATGTGGAATTTAATGAAACTGGAATTGAAGAGTTCCAGGTTTAAATGGGCCAATATAATTGTAGTATTACTGACTGTATTTAATATAATATCCTTATATATATTTAAAAGTACAGAATATAATTATATAAATGAATTATATTTTACCTCATTAATATTTGCAATGTATTATCTGGGGAACAATCAAATAGACCAATATGATTTGATAATGAATTCTATACCAGTTAGTAAGAAACATATAGTAGTAAGTAACTACCTAGTTACTTTATTAGGTTTTGGTCTATCCTCAATATATACTATCTTATATTTTTGGGCCTTACAGATTATTGCTTTGCCACCAATGGATCCTTTGACTATAAAACATATAATAATATCATCATCAATATTTATGGTTCATGCTTCTATAATACTACCAATTTATCATATTTCGCCTAGAGCCTTATTTGTTGCTTTGGGGTTAATTAGTTTTTATATCTCCAGAAGTATAATTTACTCAAATATAATTGCTATTGAAGGACTATTAGTAGGTAATAAAACTATTATATTCTTTTTAATATCAATTGGCCTATTAATTATTTCAATATTGATTTCGGTTCACAATTACAAGAAAAGAGAGTTTGTTAGGGGGTAAGATATGTGGAATTTACTTAAATTAGATTTGAAGAGCTCCAGGTGTAAATGGGCTAATATTGCTACTATAATACTGATTATTATAAAAATAGCTTTAGTGTATAATTTTAATGCTGTAGAAATGAGTTATATAAGTAATATTTACACTACCGCCATATTAATCTTACCCATTTATATTATCCATACACAGCAGGATAAAACTGAGGTGATTATGAATTCTATACCAATAGATAAAAAGGATTTGGTACTAAGCAGGTACTTAATTGTATTAATAGCTTTTATGATCTCAGTTATATATACAGTATTATACTTCTGGATTCTAAAGCTTTTAGGATTTAGAAATAGTGATTATTTAACTCTAAAAGATATAATTATATCTTTTTCAATATTTGTGATTTATATAAGTATAAATTTGCCTGTTTTTTATAAAATGCCAATATTATTATTTCTTTTTGGGATTTTAGCCATTAGAGATTTTATAAAACCTAATATAAGCTTTATAGGTGAAAATACTTTAATATTTTTTTTAATATCAATTGGCCTATTAATTATTTCAATATTGATTTCGGTTCACAATTATAAGAAAAGAGAGTTTGTTAGGGGGTAAGATATGTGGAATTTAATAAAAATGGAATATAACAACTTGCAATTCAAAAACGATAAAAGATATTTATTCTTAATAGTTATTGTACCTGTTATATTATTTAGATTTGTAAAATTTGTAGAGTTTGAAGCATTTTATATAATTCTTAGTTTTTTCTT
>CAYZDC010000045.1:0-12828 GCA_964477045.1 uncultured Tissierellaceae bacterium
AAAAGTCTAGAGAAAATATCGTATGACCTTTCTCCACGACTAGTTTGTTCTACTACCATAGGTACTAAACCCATTATTCTTCCTCCTTTTTAAATTTAACATTGGATACTAACATTTCAATAACTTTTCCGTTAGCAATTCCTGCATTTAAGAATGATAAATCTCTTTTTTTCATGTCTTGGATAAACTTTTTACCATCTTCTTCATTATATTGCTTTGCAATCCTATTTAACTCATTGTCTATATCTTCTTCAGTAACTTCTATATTCTCTTCCTTTGCAATTGCTTCAAGAACCAAGTCTGCAGTTGCTCTCTTCAAAGCCATAGGTCTAAGTTGTTCTTTAATTTCTTCCATAGTTGAGCCAGTCATGCTTAAATATTGTTCTAATTCAATACCTTGACTTCTTAATTGATGGTCAAATTCTCCAACTTCTGTTTCAAGTTGAGTATTAATTATAGCTTCTGGTACATCTAGTTCAGACATAGATACAACTTCATCAATAACTCTATTTTCTAATTCAATTTTTTCACGTCTTTTGAAATTCTCTTCTAGGTTTTCTTTTATACTTGCCTTGTATTCATCTAGTGTATCAAATTCGCTAACATCTTTTGCAAACTCATCATCTAATTCAGGCAATTCTTTTTCTTTTATTTCATGTATAGTTACTTTAAAAGAAGCTTCTTTTCCCATTAATGACTCCTCTTGGTAGTCTTCCGGGAATGTAACTTTTACTTCAACTTCTTCACCTATTTTTTTACCAATAAGTTGTTCTTCAAATCCTGGTATAAAAGTATTGCTTCCTATTTCTAAATTTTGACCTTCTGCTGATCCACCTGGGAATAATACTCCATCAACAGATCCTTCATAATCTATTTTAAGATGATCACCATCTTGTACTTCTCTATCAGCAGCATCTACAAGTCTACCATTAGTATCTTGAACTCTTTTAAGTTCATTATCTATAATTTCATCCGTTACATTATATTCTACTTTTTCTAATTCTATGTTCTTGTAATCTCCAAGTTTAATTTCAGGCTTTACATCCACTTGGAATTTAATCATTACTGGCTTGTCTTTTTGGATTTCATCCACATCAACTTCCGGTGTATCTACAGGTTCTAAGCCTAATTCAGTTATAGCTAAATCATACTCTTCTGGAAGAATTAGATTAATAGCATCTTCATAAAACAAATCTTCACCATAATTCATTTCAAGGATTTTTCTTGGAACTTTGCCTTTCCTAAATCCTGGCAGGCTAAATTTACCTCTATTTTTTAAATAAGCTTTTTGAAGATTTTCTTCAAATTTGTCAAATTCTACTTCAATATTAAATGTCACCTTGTTGTTTTCTTTTTTTTCTAATACAGCACTCATCTCTAATTTCCTCCTCAACTATAATTCTGGTTCATTATTCTCAATAATTATTTCATCATATCATATAATTATAACATACCCTATGGTATATTTCAAAATTATAAAAAAAACGCAGCAAAAAACCAATGGCTCAATTCCACTGGTTTATTATGGTGCGGGAAAGAGGACTTGAACCCCCACGTCAATGACACTAGATCCTAAGTCTAGCGCGTCTGCCAGTTCCGCCACTCCCGCATGTAGTAAGTAAAATACTTACTCATTAATTATAGCACCCAATTGAAATTTGTCAATTAATTTTATATAGTTTAAAAACAAAATTTACTCTATAGATTATACTAGTCTTTTCTTGCTTTAAAAGGCTAGTATAATCCCCTTATGGTTTACATAGGCAGTACTTAAACCTTTAGTTTCTACTACTATAACTTCTTTGAAATTATATAGTTCTTCGATTTCTGTCTTTAGTTGAGTTGCTCTATCTAATGCATCTGCATGGGATATTGCTAATATTCTATCCTCAAGATTTAATTTGCTTTCACCAATAATCTGTACTAACCTCTTAAAAGCTTTGTTACTTCCTCGATGATTTTCAACTAAAGCTATTTCTCCATCATCAGTTGCTCCCATTAATGGCTTTAGATTCAATACATTTGCTATTAAGCCTTTGGTTTTAGAAATTCTACCATTTTTAATTAAATTATCTAGGCTTTCAGATATAAAATAAGTCTTCATCTCTTGTATATATTTTTCTACTTTTTCTACTATTTCTAAGCTGCTGAGTTTTTCAGATATTAATTCATCAATTTTTAAAGCCGTAAGAGTTTCAGTTACACTAGCACCTTTGGAATTAAATACATGTACAAACTTGTCTGGAAACTCTTCTAATATCATATCTTTTGCCAATATTGCACTATTATAAGTGCCTGATAAAGCAGCAGAAATCGTAACCACAAATATATTATCTGCTTTCTTATACTCTTCTACAAAGTCTCCTGGTGAAGGACAAGAAGTCCTAATAGGATTTGGGCTAGCTTTCATAGTCTTAATAAATTCTACGATGTCTAAGTTCTTGTCATCAATGAAACTCTTGTCATCAATGTCAATTTTAAAAGGTACCAAACTAACACCTAATTCTTTTTCCATTTCATCAGTTAAATCACAACTGCTGTCTGCAACAATTTTATAATCCATTATCTCACCTCATAATTTATTTTGTATTACCAATTCTTGCTTCAATGAAATCCACAAGCCTTTTAGCAATTTCTTGAATCTGCTTTTGTTCTTTACCCTCTATCATTACTCTTACCATTGGCTCTGTTCCAGAAGGACGAATAACAACTCTTCCCTCTCCGTGAAAGAACTCTTCTATTCTTTTTATTTCTAGGCTAATTTCTTCATTTTCCAAATACTTATATTTTAAACTATTATCTACTCTAGCATTTAATAATATCTGCGGATAATTAGTCATTATATTATTTAGGTCAGACAAAGGTTTTTTAGTAGCTTTCATTACTTCCAGTAAATGTAATCCTGTGGCCAGTCCATCTCCAGTTGTATTGTAATCTAAAAATATAATATGACCAGACTGTTCTCCGCCCAGTACATAGTTGGATTTCAACATTTCTTCTAAAATATATCTATCTCCTACATCTGTTTTAACTAGATTCATTCCATTGTCTTTTAAATATAGATCTAAGCCTAAATTTGTCATTGTAGTTCCAACTACTGTGTTATTACTTAACTTACCCATTTCATTTAAATGTGTACCACAAATTGCTAATATATGGTCCCCATCTAATAATACCCCTTTATTATCAACTGCAATTATTCTATCTCCATCTCCATCAAAAGAGACTCCTATATCTGCCTGTTCATCCACAACTAATTGTTGAATAATTTTAGGATTTGTAGAGCCACAGTTATCATTTATATTCATTCCATCTGGATTATGGTTTACAACTATTACTTGACCATTTAATTCTCTAATTAATTCTGGTCCTATTTTATAAAGAGCTCCATGACCACAATCCATCACTACTTTTAGCCCAGTAAGATCTATTTCTATGGTATTTTTAAGGTAATCTTTGTATTCTCTTGAACCATTAGCATATATAATTTGTCTACCTACTTCAGCTCCAATTGGTCTTACATTCAGAGCATCAATGTCCTTTATTATGTTTTCAATATCTTCTTCAATTTTATCTGGTAGCTTTAGACCTTCGCTATTAAAAAACTTGATTCCATTATATTCTCCGGGGTTGTGAGAAGCTGATATAACCACTCCTGCTAAGGCTTCATGCTTTCTAGTCAAATATGCTACTGCAGGAGTAGGTATAATACCTAAAGAAACAACATCTAATCCCATTGAAGTAATACCTGCTATAAGTGCAGCCTCTAGCATATCACCTGATGCCCTGGTATCTTTCCCTACTAATACTTTCCCATTTTTTCCATTAGATAATATGTAGGCTCCAGCCCTTCCAACTTTAAAAGCTAGTTCAGGAGTTAATTCAACATTAGCAATCCCTCTTATTCCATCTGTTCCAAATAATTTACTCATAATATCCTCCAATTCAAAATATACTCGATTTATTCAATTATATACTATTTCTTAAATCTTTCCAGAACTATCTCTTTCAACTTATTATATTCATTTAATTCCGGGTTTATTAAGACAATATTTAATAGATAGTCTAGTATTTCACCTATAGCTTTTCCTTCTTTATACCCTAATTTAATAATATCATGCCCATTTATATCCAACTGTGACTTTTCATATGGTTCTTTAAATTCTATAATACTTTTTATTTGTTTTTCTCTTTCTATTAAAAATTCCATGTCCCTTTCATCATCAGTAGAACACAATCGGTCCGCCTTTTGTAATTCTATCAAATTAGATATATTATCAATACCTACTTTAGCTATTAATCTTTTTAATCCTTTTTCTCCCATTTCATTATGTTGGCTCATATGCCCATTAATTAATATTCCTACTTTATAGATTAAATCATTAGGTGCTTTTAATCTAGTAAGTATTTCTTTACTTATTTCTACACCTAATTTATCGTGACCATAAAAATGTCCAATATTTTCACTATCAAATGTCAAACTATGTGGTTTTCCTATATCATGAAATAATGCGGCCAAGCGAAGGGATAGTATAGGCCCTACTTTATCTAATACACAAAGGCTATGTTGAAATACATCCTTATCATGATAAGGGCTATATTGATTGAAATCTACTGTAAGAAATAATTCAGGAATAATTAAATTCAATATCTCCATATCTAGCATAAGATTTATCCCTCTAGAAGGTGTGTTGGATAATAGTATTTTTACAAATTCATTATATATTCTTTCTACACTAATATTTTTCAAACTTTGACTTTCTTCCTTCATTGCCTGAAAAGTCTCTTCTTCAATTTGAAATTCTAATTCTGTAGCAAATCTTATACCCCGTAAAATTCTTAAATGATCTTCTTTAAATCTTAACTTAGGATTTCCTACAGATCTTATGATTTTTTTATTTAAATCTTCTCTTCCATTATAAGGATCTATTATACCTATGTTTTTATTGTATGCCATTGAATTAATAGTAAAATCTCTTCTGCTTAAATCTTCTATAATATTATTTGAGAATAAAACTTTTGAAGGTCTTCTCCCATCTTTATATTCGCTTTCTATTCTATATGTCGTTATTTCAATATTTCCTTCTTCTTGCACTACAATTATAGTACCAAACTCTTTGCCTATATTCACAGTTCTAAAACCAGAGAATATTTCTTCAATATTATCTGGTAAGGCATTTGTTGTAATGTCAAAATCTGTAGGCTCTTTTCCCAGCATAATGTCTCTAAGGCAACCACCAACCAAAAATGCTTGGTAACCATGGTTTTCAAGTTTTTTAGTTATACGTAAAACATAATCAGGAATATAAATCATAATATCATCCTTAGCCTTTAATAGTTTTTATTTTAAATATAAAATAATAGTACTTAAATAAGACAACTAATATTATAAATAATTTAATATAAATGTTATCCAGTATAAATAATGGAAAAGCTAACATAAAATCTGAAAGCATCATTAATTTTATTTTTCTATTTCTAGTCATAGCCCTTTCACGAATAAAATCTTCTGCATAATCTTTAAATACTTTAGTTCCCCTAAGCCATGAATCAAACCTAGGTGAGCTTTTTGCAAATAAGACTGAAGATAAGATTAAAAAAGGAGTAGTGGGTAAAACTGGTACAACAACTCCTATTACTCCTATAAGGAAAAAAGCCAATCCTAAAACTATTAGCAATATGTTAAATATTTTCAACTGGTTTCACCTTTCTTTATACATACTCATTTAATTATACCCTATTTTGCCTATATATTTCATAAATCTGTATATAAGATTTAAAAACCACTATAAAAGGGGTCTATATTATAGTATAATGAATATTGTTATAGTAGAAGTATTAAATAGGAGTGAATTTTAATGAGTAAAAGAGTTATATTAGGAATGAGCGGTGGAGTAGATTCTTCTGTTGCTGCATTGCTACTTAAAGAAGCTGGTTATGAAGTTATTGGGCTTTTTATGAAGAATTGGGAAGAAAAAGATGAAGATGGAATATGTACTGCAACTGTAGATACAGATGATGCTAGAATGGTAGCTGAGCAATTGGGGATTCCATTTTATACTATAAATTTTGAAAATGAATATTGGGACAGGGTTTTTACCTATTTTTTAGATGAATATAAAAATGGTAGAACTCCTAATCCAGATGTAATGTGTAACCAAGAAATAAAATTTAATGCATTTTTAGACTATGCACTAACTTTAGAAGCAGACTATATTGCTATGGGACATTATGCACAAGTAAGAGAAGAAAATGGAAACTTCTTGCTTATAAGGGGAGTAGATAAAAGCAAAGATCAATCTTACTTTTTATCTAGAATTGGTCAAGAAGCACTATCAAAAACTCTATTTCCTATAGGTCACTTAGAAAAATCTAGAGTAAGAGAATTAGCTATTGAACATAATCTATATACAGCTAAGAAAAAAGATTCTACAGGTATATGTTTTATAGGGGAAAGAGATTTTGATGAATTTTTAGACAAATACCTCTTATCTTCAGAAGGAGACATTATTGACGATAGGGGTAATAAAGTAGGAACTCATAGTGGTATTATCCATTATACCCATGGTCAAAGAAAAGGATTAGGCATTGGAGGGGTTGGTACAGGTCAGCCTTGGTTTGTAGTTGGTAAAGACTTAAAGAAGAATATTCTTTATGTTGTACAAGGTGAAGATCACCCAGCACTATTGTCTACATCATTAGTTGGTGAAGATCCATCTTGGATAATAGAAAAACCACCTATTATGCCCTTAAAATGTACTGCAAAATTTAGATACAGACAAGAAGATATTCCAGTAACAGTTCACCAATTAGATGATGGAAATCTTCATATAATATTTGATGAACCAGTAAAAGCAATAACTCCAGGTCAAGCAGCAGTATTATACTTAGATGATGTATGCCTTGGTAGCAGTATAATAAAATCTATGGAGCCCCTGGATAAAAAGTATGCATATATGAATACAATTAAAGAAAACTAATAAAAAGCCTTTGGAGATAATTATCTCCAAAGGCTTTTAGTGCACCGGGGACGGTTCTTTTTGCACCTGTTGGTTTATTCAAACTTAAAATCAATTTTATCTTCCATAGCCTGAATAATATTCTCTATAGCTTGTTCACCAAAGTATCTGACTTTTATAACCACAGATCCTTTATATGCTATGGCTTCATTAAATCTATCATGTTTGTGGATTATTAATTTCTCGAAATTTGGATTATAGACCTGAGTAAAATCTCCTTTGCTGTATGATTTCTCCTTTTTCACAATTCCATCAAATATTTTTTCTGCCATTTTAGGTATAGATAATTTATAATAGTCAGTAATAATACGAGGAGTATATAGCTGATTATTGTGGTCCCAGGTTTTATTGGGTACACTACCATTTTCATTGGATTCATATTGTATATGAGCTAACAAGTTCCAATTATATTCATAATAACTAGAATAATTAATCTCATCCTCAAAATACTGTTCATCTATAATTAACTCTTCATCTTTTTCAACATCTACTAACCTTACAATGGGCAAATTAGAAGTAGAAACTGGTAATGTTTTTCTCTCTGTTTTGGTAATTGATATTAGAGGAATTGTTAAAAATAGCAAGGACAATACAAATAATGTTCTGGATATAATCTTGTTTTTTCTATTTCTATTTTCCCAAGGAGCATTATGATTTATTTGTTTGCCTTCTAATAGCTCTTTTCTCAATTTCTTTATTGCAAAATATGACCTAGTACTATCAAAAAACCCTCTTGATCCTATAAGCAGAATCCCCACAGACCGAAGTGTAAAGTTATCTAATAAAGCCAAGTAAAAATTTGAATCCTTAATTAAAATATAGTATATTATAAAAATCATTATCAATGGTCCTATTGTATTAAGGAAGAAAAGGGCATTCATTTTGTCTTCTAAAGTTTTTAGTGTATAGGCTTGTTCTTTAGGGTCAGAATGAAGTTCGGGTGCATTTAGCTCTACGGGTGATGAATATATGTTAAAGTCATCATAATTAGTTACAAAATCCCAGCCACTTTCAGCATAAAATTGTTTTTGTTCTTTATTTGTATGTTCTCCTTGATATATATCTATTCTGTATTTGGTCTTTTTAGGTTCACCCTCTTCAAATTTAGCCATTTTATATCCTATATCTTTAAGATGTAGTCCTTTAAGAGCCATATCTTGAAACCAGCTTTCATGTTCACCTATTCTCCAGTAATCATCTGGTCTCCATTTTCTAACTATTTTACCCAAATATATCACCTTCTTTCAGAACTTTTCCATCAGCAACCATTGTTAATAGTCTATTATATTCTTCTTGAAGTGCTCTACCTCCAGATTCTGTAATAGAATAAACTTTTTTTCTACCGTCATCTTCTTTTAATTGGATAAGGCCTTCTTTTTGAATACGCTTAAGAACTCCATATAGAGTACCTGGTCCCATATTTACTCTACCATTGGAAACTTCTTTTATTTCATTCATTAAACTATAGCCATGATTAGGATTTATTAAAGCAAGTAATACATAATACATTGCCTCTGTCATAGGACCACCACTATATTCCATAAGTCCACCTCCAGTTACTATGCATCGCGTTATTATGCTATGCGATATACCGTATGACATAACAATAACATGGTAGTGTATTTTTGTCAATATATTATAATAAATTTATAGATAATTCTAGATAGAAAATGTCTCTGAATTTTATATTCAAAGACATTTTGTGCACCAGGGACGGTTCTTTTTGCACCTAATCTCCTACATTTACTCTATGCACATCCCCTCTATTTATTTCTAATAAATCTGCAATTCTTCTATGTGATAGTTTGCTTTTCTCTAACAATTTCTTGATAATTATTTCTAAGTGATATGGGTTTTTAGTAATCTGTTTTGCTTCACTTATTCCATGTTCTATAAAATAATCCTGTATTATACTTTGAGCATGATCTAATCTTTGGCTCTCAATATCTTCTTTTATTTCTAAATGCTCGCTATAATCCACTTCTTCATGAAATTTTATAAATTTTTCCATATCCTTATTATAATAATTTAAAACAAAATCTTTCTGATTTTCATTAATTATTTTACTTGTATTAATATAATCCTTATAGCTACACCATTTATATTGATCTAAGGATTTTGATATTTTAGCTTTAATAGGGTTGTTGTGAACATATCTAATAACTTGTAACAAATGAGTATCATTAAATATTGGCTCACTTTTAAACCTATCTTGGAATACATGCCCAATACGATTCTTCTCTTTATTGATTTTCATTGCAAATTTAATATTAATACTTTTCATAGTTTTAGTTAAATTTAACATCTCAGTCTCTAATACTATATGAATATGATTATCCATAACACAGTAAGCAACTATTTCAATTAATCCTTCATCTGCCTGTTCTTTTAATATATCTAAATAATAATTTTTATGAATAGGATTTGCAAAAATATATTCCCTATTGTTGCCACGAATCATTATGTGATAGTAGTTAGTTGGACTGAGAATTCTAGCTTGTCTAGCCACAAGGACACCTCCAATACAGTTTAGTACTATATTCTACATAAAACCATAATATCCTTCTTTTATTTTAAAAATATTTGTGCAAAAAGAACCGTCCCCGGTGCATTATTTATGTTTTTCTCTTTTAATTAATACACTGGCTATAAAAGCAGTAATAGGAATTGTAAGTACTAGTCCTATACTCCCTGATAGGGATCTTATTATTTCTGTAGCTATAATATCTAAATTTAACACTTTTACTAATGAGGTTTCATATGCTGTAAACAGTAATAATAAAGGTATTGAAGAACCTGTGTAAGCCAAAATTAGAGTATTAGTCATAGTCCCCATAACATCTTTTCCCACGTTCATCCCTGAAGAAAATAATTCTTTGGAAGTAAGACTATTATTAGCATTATGGACTTCATCTATGGCAGATGCTATAGACATTCCTACATCCATTATTGCACCTAAAGCACCTAGAATAATCCCTGAAAAAAGCAAGTTTTTAAAATCAAAAGTAATCTCTTGTGGAATGTACATCAACATTGTGGCTTCTTCAGCACTTAATCCTGTTAAATTAATCTTAAGTCCCACATAATAGGATATTAATCCAGCAATAACTACTCCTATTGATGTTCCTATTATAGCAGCTGCACTCTTGCTGTTTATACCAGACACTAGGAATATTGTAATTACAGTAACCCCAATAGCTATACCTATTGAAATAGGTATTGGATTAGCTCCTTTTAATAACTGAGGTAACAGTATGTAAAATATAGATCCGATTGTTAAGCTTAGTGAAATAATTGCTTTTAATCCCTTAGTTTTTCCTATTACCAACATTAATAATATGAAAAAAATGGTTAAATATAGCATATAATCAGTTCTTGAATAATCAGCAATAAATACATCAATATCATCACCATATTCTTCAATCATTACTACTACCTTATCTCCTTCTTCAACTATGATATTATAAACCATATTATCGGATAAATGGTTTTCTATATCTCTTATTTCACCTTTATATTTTCCGCTAGTAATTTCTAGTTTTACAATCTGAGTTTGAATGAATCCGCTAGACTGGTCACTAGTTAATATTTCTCCTACTTCAAGTATTATAGCCTTTTCCGTTAGAGGCTCTATGTAATCTTCATCTGCATATGATAAAGTACTAGTAAAAATTAATAGTATTAGTAAAAATAATATTCTCTTTTTCATATAATCCCCCTTTTATAATGCAAGTTCAAATTTATTATATCAGATTATACAAGTACTTGTGCACTAAAAAAAGAGTTGATCCGAAGACCAACTCTTTTAAAACTTGTATTTTTATTTGATTATTGTACAGTTACGTTTAATGCTGGTCCTGCAGGTCCAGTACCACCTATAGCTCCTGCTGACAAAGCTGTAAATACTACTCTATTGCCAACTGCAGTCATTACATATCCTGCTGCTGTTGCTTTAACTATTAAACCTGCATCTGTTGCTATCTCTTGAGCTACTAATGCTGGTGTCATACCACTAACTACTGCTACAGTTTCAGGTGCGCCTACACCATTTATTGTTATATTTCCAGTTGTATGTGCTCCTGAAGTTATTTCTAATTCATAAACTACCTTTGTTGCCGTTGCAGCTATTACTGTTGCTACTCCGCCAGCTAAAGGTGTATTAGCTACTGGTGCCGCAAGAGTTGAGCTTCCACCTGTTGCATCTACTAAGGCACTTGCACCTGAGTGTGCATTAATTGCTGATACTACTTGTGCTCTTGTAGTCTTTGGATTTCCTAGTGCATTTGTTGCTAATCCAACTTGAATTTCTTTACCACTTAAATCTACTATTAAAGGATCATTTATACCACTTTGTTGTGTTATTGTTATTGATATTTCTGATCCGTCTGTTAATGTGTTTGCTGCAGTTAAAACAATATCAGTATCTACAGTAACTGTTCCTTTTACTCCTGCTACAGCTGCTGCAAAGTCTACTCCTTCTGTAGTTGTAACACCTTCTGCTGCTCTAACTCCCATATCTGGAACTACTGTAATAGCATCTAATCTTACTTGTAATGCTACTCTAGCTGCTCCTGCAGGTAATGCACTAACTAATGCTTGTGCATCGTTTATATCTGTTTGATATCCTGAACCTTCTGCAACTACTACTGCTGCCTCAGCTATTTGTAAGTCAGTTAACGGTACAGTTGATACTAATTTATCAACGGCTAGATCTAAAGCAGATTTAGCTGCATTTATTTGTGCTTGATTAGCAGCACCATTGAATAAAACTGCTTCTGCTGCAGGTATAGCTGCTGCTAAGTTTGCTAATGTCCAGCTTGCTGGTGTATAATCTGCTTCTTCTAATTCATCAGCTTCGCTAATTGCAATTGCTAATGGTCCACGACTAGCTGCTACAGCTGAAATTTGTGTTGGCAACCAATTTTGATTTACTCCATTCGCTAAAGCTTCAAAAGTTAATTTTAAATTTTCTAGATTGTCCCCATTAACTCCATTGATACCTGCATCTGCAAATGTCATTAAATTAATTCCTGACCAATCTCCTGATTTTGCTGCTGCATTTATCATGTGTAATTCATTAAATAAATACATTCCATCATCTTTTTGAATTTCTAATGCATTAAAAGTTAATTGAGCTACTAGTGCTCGTGTAGCTGGCATACTTAAATTTCCACTAATATTTTGTAATAATCCTTTTTGATTTGCTACTATTAAATATCCAGTAGGATATCCTCCATTGCTTTGAGCTAATGTTTCATATCCTAAAGCTCTTACTACTAATGTTACAGCTTCATCATAACTTATATCCGCCTCTGGATCAAAGGTGTTTATTCCATTTACTAATCCTCTACCCTTTATAAGTCCAGCTTGAGTAGCAGCTTTAATGTATCCTGATGCCCAATGAGATGCTGGTACATCTCCGAATACTGTATTCCCTGGTACTTGAGTAAGCCTTGTTGCTCTGTAAACTACAGCAGCGTATTCAGCTCTAGTTATTTTTTCATTTGGTCTAAAGGTTCCATCTGGATACCCTGTTAGCACACCTAATCCTTCTAGCCTTAATACGGCTGGTTCCACCGGAGCTCCAACAATATCTGTAAGTGCTGCTATGGATATACTCATACTTCCTATTATCATCGTTAATACTACTAATAACGATAATATCTTTTTATTCGTTTTTATCATTTTTAAAACCTCCTTATTTTTATTAGTACCCTCACATTAAAGCATCAAACACATAAATCTATAAGACTTAATCTTGTAATAATATTGTATTCTTCTTGTAATGATAGCTATGTTTATTTAAAAA
>CAYZDC010000046.1:0-696 GCA_964477045.1 uncultured Tissierellaceae bacterium
GGCTCATTGCTTAGTATGGTAGAAATGATTTTATCAGGAACCACATCATTCTGTGATATGTATTTTTTTATGGAAGAAGTAGGAAAAGCTTTAGAGGAATCTGGCATGAGAGGAATATTAACCCGAGGATTAATTGAAGAACCGGACAATCCAGACCGAAAATTAAATGAAACAAAGGACTTATATAAAGAATGGAATAATAAAGCAGATGGACGAATAAAAGTAATGGTAGCACCTCATGCACCATATACCTGTAGTTCAGAATTTTTAAAGAAAACAATAGACTTAGCTAAAGAATTAAATACTGGCATCCATATTCACCTTTCAGAAACTAAAAAAGAAGTAGAAGATAGCTTTAAATTATATGGAAAATCACCTATAAAACATGTTTATGATTTAGGGCTTCTTGATTTGCATACCATAGGTGCACATTGTGTGTTTGTAGATGAAGACGACATCAAATTAATGGTAGAAAAAGGAGTTTACCCTGTAAATAATCCTACTAGTAACTTTAAATTAGCCAGTGGTTTTGCTCCCATAGATAAAATGTTAAAAAGTGGGATAAGTGTAGCTCTAGGAACAGATGGCTCATCAAGCAATAATAATTTAAATATGTTTGAAGAAATCCACTTAGCAGCAATAATAAATAAGGCTGTCAATGAAGATGCCATATCAGTACCAGCCCACACAGCAATT
>CAYZDC010000046.1:706-12785 GCA_964477045.1 uncultured Tissierellaceae bacterium
TTAATGGAGCCAAGGCCTTAGGGTGGGCAGAAGAAATAGGGTCCTTAGAAGTGGGCAAGAAGGCAGACTTAATACTTATTGATATGGATAAGCCTCATTTCTATCCAAGACACAACAATATTTCAGCCCTAGCATATTCAGCCCAAGGATCTGATGTTGATACAATGATAATTAATGGAAAGATAATTATGGAAAAAAGAATAATTCGCACATTAGATGTAGAGAAGATAAAATTTATGGCAGAAAAATCAGCTAGAGATTTGATCCTTAGATAACAGGAGGTTATTAAAATGGGATTAAGCTTTTTAATGATTATAATAGTTTTGATAGTAATAATGGCATTTGGCTTATTATCTGGTTTGGTAAAGAAATCTAAATAAATTAAAATCCTGAAGATTTAATAAAATCTTCAGGATTTTACTTGTAAGGCAATATTATATCTACTTCAGTGCCTTTACCATATACACTATTAATACTAATACTACCACCATGGGCTTCAACCAAAGATTTAACTATGGAAAGCCCTAGGCCGCTACCGCCTGTTCCTTTATTTCTGGAACTATCAACCCTATAAAATCTATCAAATATATGGGGAAGATCTTCTGCTTTGATTCCTATGCCATTATCTGTAATTTTAATCTTTATATTTTTCTTATCTTTCTTTAATTCTACTATTACTTTACCCTTATCTCCTAGATATCTTTTTGAATTAGTTAGCAAGTTATTAATTATTTGGTTGAATTTATCACGATCAAAATTTATTTCAATATCTTCTTCAAAGGAATAGTCTAATATATAATTGTCTTTACTATATATTGGTTTAAATACCTTAATTATATCTTTAAGTTCCTTTGATACATTAAAAGAAGTTTTATTTAAATCTATATTGTATTCTTTAGCCTTAAAAGAATCTCTTAAATCATCTGAAAAGTTGGATAGCCTATCAATTTCTCCTAAGAGTATATTTAAGTGTTCTTCATTTGCTTCCCATACACCATCTAACATAGCTTCTAAGTGAGTCTTAAGAGTAGTTAAAGGAGTTCGTAATTCATGGGATATATCACTGGCATATGCCTTTCTTGAATTTTCTTCTTTAATTAAAGTTTCCCCAAGATAGTTAATAGAGTCTGATAAATCCTTAATTTCTAATGTATTTGTATCTACTGAAGATCTTGATTGGAGATTACCTTGTCTTATTTCTACGGCTGTATCTCTTATATTGACCAGTGGCGCTGTTAAATTCTTTGATAAATACATACTTATTAATATACCTAGAATTATAGTTATAAAACTAGATAACAATATGGATTTTCGCAAGGTATCTTTAAAAATCAAGGCACTATCAGTAAGGTAAGAATTGTCAATATAACCTATTATTAAAGTACCTATTTGTCTGTCATTTTCTAGTAGTGGGTAAGATTTTTCAATATAATTTCCTGCAGGGATTCTACGGCTTCTATTCATCATTCCGCCATGCATACCCATTCCCATTTTGCGATCAGAATTATATACTAATTTATTGTTGTTATTTACAATTTTAAGATTTATATCTTCGGTTAGTGCAAAATGCAACAAATCCATTTCATCTAAATCAGAATCTACATCCGTAAATAATTCATTTATTTCATTTGATATACGTTGAAATTTATTTTCAAGCTCTCGAATCAAAAAGACCTCAAACCTATTGTTTATCATAATGGTAGAAGTAATACTTATAATGGCAATGGATATTAATATGGCTATAATAAAACTTAAGTTTAATTTCCTAGATAATTTCATTTTTATCCCCCAATAATATTTATAGATACATTATATCAGTAAAATATATTTATTTCTTCATATTTCCTTCACAATCTAATTGTATAATGAATCTAATGAAAGAATAAAAAAAATTTGGAGGAGATATTATGAAGAAAACATTATTAGCTTTAACCTTAGTATTAGCATTAGGAATTGGTAGTATGGTAGTATTTGCAGAAACCACTAGACCAGAAACAAGATTTGGAGGATTGCAAGGATTCCCATGTGAGAATTTCACAGAAGAAGAGAGACTAGAGTTTTTCAATGAAAGGCAAGAAGATAGAAGCCAGTATAGACAAGAAACTTTAAAGAATGCTTTAAAAGATGGTACAATAACTGAAGCACAAGCCAAAGAATGGGAAGAACACTTTAAGTATATGGACGAATTCCATGAAAAGAATGGTTCTCTTGGTGGCGGATTTGGCAGAGGTCATGGGGGAATGATGAGAGGAAAAGGTCATGGGGCAATGATGAGAGGAAATAGATTCTAATAAACACAAAAAGCAGGTTAGATAAATTCTAGCCTGCTTTTTTTAAGCCTGAAATTTATAGCCTGCACCGTAAACAGTTAAAATGTAATTAGGGTTTTTAGGGTCATCCTCAATTTTTTGTCTAAGATTTTTAATATGAGTATCTATAGTTCTATCATAGCCTTCATATTCATTCCCTAAAGCTAACTTTATAAGTTGATCTCTAGATAATACTTGGTCGTAGTTAGTTACAAGTGCTAATAATATATTAAATTCTATAGTAGTAGGATTTATATTTATATTATTTTTTCGTACAGTCATTTTTTCCACATCTATAACTAAGTCATTATTATTAAAACTTAAGACTTCAGCTATTGGGTTTTTGCCTTTATAAGATCTTCTTAATAATGCTTTTACGCGACTTACTAATTCTCTTGGACTAAAAGGTTTAGTCACATAATCATCAGCCCCCATATTTAATCCTTCAATTCTAAAATCTTCATCTGCTTTGGCAGTTACCATAATAATAGGTATGTCTGAAGTATTTCTTATGGTCCTACATACATTTTCTCCAGAGACCTTTGGAATCATTAAATCCAATATAATTAAGTGAATATCCATTGTATTAAACAAATCCAAAGCTTGTTGTCCATCAGTTGCAGTGTAAACCTTATAATTTTCTTTTTCAAGATATGCCTTTATTACATCCAATATATTCTTTTCATCTTCCACAACTAAAATATTATAGCTCAAAATGTTCACCTCATTATTCATTATACCCTATTAATCCAAAGTTAAGACTAGTGAAATTCGTTTAATGATTTACAATAAGGGTATAAATAATTTGTATGAAGTTAAAGATTTTTAGTAAAATGGAACATAATATAGGAGGGACAAAACAAATGAATAGATTAGTAGGTAACAAAGCTCCTGATTTCCATATGAAGATGGTTAAAGGAGACGGTAGTGAATTTGGTGAAGTTTCCTTAAAGGATTATGAAGGAAAATGGTTGGTTTTCTTTTTTTACGCTTTAGATTTCACTACAGTTTGACCAACAGAACTTACTGGGTTCAGTAAAAGAAGTGAAGAATTTGCTAATTTAAATGCAGACTTATTATCAGTTAGTGTAGATAGTGAACATTCCCATAAAGCTTGGATAGAGTCAAGCCTAGGACCGGTTAACTACCCTATGGCATCAGACATGACTAAAGAAGTATCTAGAGATTATGGGGTTTTAATAGAAGAAGAAGGCATAGCCCTTAGGGGATTATTTATCATAGATCCAGAAGGTGTCGTAAGGTATGCAACAGTGCATGATTTAGATATAGGTAGAAGCGTAGATGAAACACTAAGAGTATTAAAAGCTCTTCAAACTGGGGGCCTATGTCCCATTGACTGGGGAGAAGGAGAAGCTTTACTATAAAAAAATAATTGCTGGGGTCAGAACCCAGCAATTATTTTTTTATATCCATTTCCCATATGTTAATGCTATTTATGATAGAATACTAGGAGTGATTATATTCAATAAAAAATTAAGGGGCAGATAAAATGAGCAGATACATAGAATTTAAGAATGTTAAGAAAGTATATAAAATGGGCGAGGTAGAAATTAATGCCCTAAATGGAGCAGATTTTTCTATTGATAAAGGTGAATTTGTAATTGCTGCTGGAGCTAGTGGTGCTGGTAAAAGTACAATTTTAAATATATTAGGTGGTATGGATAAAGCAACCTCAGGTCAGGTAATCGTTGATAATATAGAAATCAGTTCCTTTTCAAATAAGGAACTGATTACATATAGAAGACATGATATAGGATTTGTATTTCAATTTTATAATCTTATACAAAACCTAACTGCATTAGAAAATGTAGAATTAGCCACTCAAATATGTAAAAACCCATTGGATCCAAGAGAAGTTCTGGAGGCTGTTGGACTCAGTGATAGGATGGATAATTTTCCAGCTCAACTCTCTGGTGGGGAACAACAAAGAGTTGCTATAGCTAGAGCATTAGCAAAGAATCCTAAATTATTATTATGCGATGAGCCTACAGGAGCATTAGATTATAATACAGGTAAATCCATATTAAAATTATTGCAAAATACAGGTAGAGAAATGGATATGACAGTTGTTGTTATTACTCATAACTTGGCAATAGCACCTATGGGAGACAAAGTAATTAAGGTGAGAAATGGAAGAATTGAAAGTCAAACAATAAACATAAACCCTCAACCTGTAGAGGTGATCCAGTGGTAAGTAAATATACAGCATTTATAAAAGATATATTTAGGGATGTGAAAAAATCTAAGGGTAGATTTTTATCTATTGCAGCAATTATAGCATTAGGGGTAGCATTTTTTTCTGGATTGAAAATTTCGCCAGAAGTTATGAAATTTACGGCAGACAAATACTATGATGAGTATAATTTAATGGATGTTAGAATCCTCTCTACATTAGGTTTGACTGAGGATGATTTAAATATAATCAATAAAATAGACAGAGTTAATGAAGTATTAGGCACCTATACTTTAGATGCTCTTGCAGATTTTGGTGGATCAGAAGTGGTTTTAAGGGTACATGGATTCACAGCAGAAGACCAAATTAATGGTGCTAAATTAATAGAAGGTCGCTACCCTGCAAAACCTGATGAATGTGTTATTGAATGGACTGAAAATGGGTTTATTACTGGGAAAATAGGTGAAACTATAAATCTATATTCTGGAAAAGATGACCCTTTAAGTGAGGATTTAGAGAATACAAAATTCACAGTGGTTGGTTTAGTTCAAACACCATATTATTTATCTTTCGAAAAAGGTAGCAGTAATATTGGAAATGGACAGGTAAGAAATTTTGTAATGGTTCCCCAAGAGAACTTTAAAAGTCAAGTATATACAGATATATTTTTAACTGTTGAAGATGCAAAAGAGATTAACTCATATAATGATGAATACTTTGTTCTGATTGACAAGGTTACAGAACACTTAGAGGATCTAGCAATTGATAGACAAAGATTAAGATACGATGAAGTTATTGGCAAAGCTAATAGTGAATTAGATAAAGGTAAAAAAGAGTACGAAGATGAAAAGCAAAAAGCTGAGGAAGAATTAGCTAAAGCTCTTAATGAAATTGAAGATGCAAAAGAAGGAATCAACATAAGTGAGAAGAAACTAAGGCAAGAAGAAATAAACTTTAATAATACTATTATTCAAGGTAAAGATACAATTGCAAAAACTGAAAGAGATTTAAAAACTGGTGAAGAAGCTTATGAACAAGGGTTAAAAACATATAATGAAAAAAATAACGCGGCCCAAAAGGAATTTAAAAAAGCAGAAGAGGAAATCAAAAAAGGAGAAGCTGGAATTCTTCAATTAGAACAGGCTTTAGTACAAATAGAGTTAGCTTTGGAAGACCCAGAATTGCCCGAAGAAAATGCAGAACAAATCAAACTGGAAATTGAAAATACGAATATTGCCTTACTAGCCACAAAAGAATTAGTAGAGAAGGGAAAAGTAGAACTTGAAAATGGGAAATTAGAATTATCTAATTCAATGCTGGAGCTAAATAAATCTAAAGAGCTCGTAGATGAATCAAGATTAAAGTTAGAAGAAGAAAAGAAAAAACTAGAAAAAGGTGAAAGAGAAGCTAATGCAAAATTCAAAAAAGCACATATGGATTTAGAAGCTGGGAAAGAAACCATAGCAGATGGTGAAAAAGAATACTTAAGAGCAAAAGAGAAGGCTGAAAAAGAATTAGATAAGGCTTTTTTAAAAATAAAAGAAGCTGAAAAAGATATAAATAAAATTGAAAAAGCTACATGGTATGTGTTTGATAGAAATAGTCATTATTCCTATAAGGATTATGAAGGTGCAGCAGATAGAATAGATGCCTTATCTACTGTGTTTCCTGTATTTTTTGCTTTAGTAGCTGCCCTAGTTTGTTTAACAACTATGACTAGGCTAGTAGATGAACAAAGAGTAAATATAGGTACCTTAAAAGCTTTAGGCTATAGTAATGGGGTTATTGGATTAAAATATATATTATATGCTTTATTTGCAACCATATTAGGTTGCATAATAGGTATAGCAATAGGTTATACATTATTTCCAACAATTATTTTTAATGCATATGGAATAATGTATCAGCTACCTAGTATTAACTTGATATTTAATATTCCTTTTGCATTAGGAATATCTGCAGTGGCTATTATTTTAATGACTTTAACGACTTTTATAGCTTCTAGCAATGAACTTAGGGAAAATCCATCCATGTTAATGAGGCCAAGAGCTCCGAAAATGGGTAAGAGAATTTTACTTGAAAGGCTACCATTTATTTGGAGCAAGTTAAGTTTTAGTTATAAAGTTACAATTAGAAATATTTTTAGATATAAGAGAAGGTTTTTTATGACTGTAATTGGAATAGCTGGATGTACTGCTCTTATGCTTGCAGGACTTGGTATCAAGGATTCTATTAGAACAGTAGTAGATAGACAGTTTGGGATATTGTATAATTATGATATGAGTGTAGGCTTAGATTCTACTGCATTTAAATATTTGGAACACCATAAGGAAGTAAAAAGTCTGGCTTTAATCTTACAAGAAAGTGGCTCAATTTCATTTAATGGAGAGTCAAAAGATATTTCAATAATTGCACCTAATGATATTGAAAATTTTAAAGATTTTATTATACTACAAGATAGAAAAACAGAGACACCAATTCCTATAGAAGCAGAAGGGGTAGTCATATCAGAGCAAGTAAGCAGAAGTTTGGGGATAAGAATTGGTGATAATATTATTTTGAAGAACAATCAAAATCTAGAGAGCTCAGTAGAAGTAAAAGGAATAACTGAAAACTATACTTTTAATTATATTTATATATCACCTAAATATTATGAAAAGATATTTAATGAAAAAATAATCTACAACGAATCCGTAGTAAATTTAAACCATCCTTCTGTTGAATTAGAAGAGCAATTGTCAAAGGATTTAATGAGGCATATGGGAGTATCTAGTGTAAGATTTAATAGTGATATATCAGAGAATTTTGAAGATACCATTAAGAGTTTAGACTACGTAGTTATTGTTATGATAATTTCTGCAGGTGCATTGGCATTTGTGGTTTTGTATAACTTAACAAATGTAAACATAAGCGAAAGAATTAGAGAGATTGCCACTATAAAGGTACTAGGCTTCTATGATAATGAAGTATCAGCCTATGTGTATAGAGAAAATACAATTTTAACTATTATAGGTATCTTAGTAGGACTGATTATGGGCATATTTTTACACCGATATATAATGACTACTGTTGAAATGGATAGCATAATGTTTGGATTGACTTTAGATGTTAAGAGCTATTTAATTGCAGCAGGGTTAACAATAGTTTTTGCAATATTTGTAAATTTAGCAATGTATTATAAATTAAAAAACATAGAAATGGTTGAGTCTTTAAAGAGTATAGATTAAATTGTTGCAGCTCCTAATTTGTAGTTAGAAGCTGCAATTTTTATTTTTTAGCAGTCTATATTTCATTTTCACGTATGCTTTCGTTTCTCATTGAGATTATGGTAGCATTCACTTCCGCACCTAATACTATTACTATACTTATAGCATAAAGCCAAATTAAAAGTACAATTAACCCTCCAATACTCCCATAAGCTTTAGAGTAATTTCCGAAATTATTAACATATATAGCAAAAAGTGCTGAAAAAATAACTATACCCAAGCTTGCAAAAATACTACCAGGAATTGTTTCAGAGAACTTTACTTCTATACCTTTTTTTATTGATGGTGCAAACTTGTAAAGAAGTGACAACATTAGTGCCATAAATACTAATGGTATTAAAAATTTTAATATTTTCCAAATTACTAAGGATGGCCAAGTATAAGACACAAACACTAAATTAAATAATACTTCACCAAATATTAATATTGAAAAAGCAACAATTAAGACAACATATAAAGCTATTGTAAATAAAACAGATAAGACCCTAAGTTTCAAAAATGGTCTATCTTCTTCAAGATCATATGCTCTATTTACGGATTTAATAATGCTCAGGATTCCTTTTGATGAAGACCATATTGCACCTACTGCACCAAATGATAATAGAGCAATATTGCCATTTTCCATTATACCTGATATTATATCAAATAATATTTCTTGAGTATCTCCTGGAAGAACCGCCAACAATCTTTCTAAAACCCCTGCGTCAGCTAATGGTGTAAATTTCAACAAACTTAAAAAGAAAATTAAAAATGGAAATATAGATAAGATTAAGTAATATGTTAACTGAGCTCCCATTTCTGATACTCCATCATCATCATATCTAAAAAGTAACTGTTTTAAAAATAAGAACCATTTTTCTTCAGCATACTTTTTTTCTAGAAAATCCATAACTTTTGACATACAAACACCGCCCTTTTAATATATAAAACTTATTAAAAACTTTATACCCTTAGATATTCTAACATATTCATATAAAATAATTGTGTGACATTTATTTAAAGGGGTATGATTAAGAAAGATAAAATAGATTGATTAATTTAAAATGAGGTGTATTTATGAGAATTGGGTATGCATGCCTAACTTTAGGTGTAAGAGATACAAATTTTAAAACCACTATATTAAAAAATGCAAATGAGGAAAATCTTTTGTCTATAATAAAACACAATTTAGATGTTTTAGATAAGATAATAGATTATAATATAGATAACAATATTAACCTCTTTAGAATTAGTTCAGATATAGTTCCCTTTGGTTCAAGTCCAGCTAATCCTCTTAAGTGGTGGAATATATTTGAAAAAGAATTTATTTCTATAGGAGCTAAAATTAATAATGCAGGTATGAGAGTTTCTATGCATCCAGGCCAGTACACTGTGCTAAACTCTCCCAATGAAGATGTGGTTTTTAGAGCAATAAAAGATTTAGAATATCATAATAGATTTTTAGATAGCTTAAATGTGAATAAGGAACATAAGATTATTCTTCATATTGGTGGAGTATACGGAGATAAAAAATCAGCCATCCATAGGTTTATAGAAAACTTCAAAACTTTGGACAGTAAAATTAAAGAAAGACTAGTAATAGAAAATGATGATAAATCCTATAATATTGAAGATGTATTAGGTATTTCAAAAGAGCTGAATATACCAGTTATATATGACAACCTACACAATAGTGTGTTACCTTGGGATGCTTCTAAATCAGATAAGTACTGGATAGAAAGAGTAAGAGAAACTTGGACAAAAGGTCATGGTCCTCAAAAGATACACTATTCCCAGCAAGATAAGAACAAAAGGCCAGGGGCTCATTCTTTTACTATTAACTTAGAAGACTTTATGAGTTTTTTAAAAGACTTAAATAAAGACTTAGATATTATGCTTGAAGTAAAAGATAAAAACTTGTCAGCTGTAAAATGTATTAATGCTAGAGCAGTGAATAATATAGAAAAACTTGAGTTGGAATGGAGCAAGTATAAATACACTGTACTTGAAAATTCTCCAAGTAATTATAATAATATTAGAGAATTATTAAAGGATAAAAAATCATATCCTGCGAACCAGTTTTATAAATTAATAGAGGACTCTTTGGAAGCAGAAGATAACATTGGTAATTCTGTTAATGCAGCTCAGCATATATGGGGTTATTTTAAAAACCTGGCTACTGAAGTAGAAAAGAGAAGATTTGACAAGCTTTTAGACCAATACCAAAATGGAACAGGTAAAAAACAATCAATAAAGAATCATTTAAACAAATTGGCTATAAAGTATAATAGCGAATATTTACAGGATTCATATTATTTTCATATATAACGAATAATCAAAGTAGAATAATCCCCTTCATATATGGAGGGGATTATTTTATGTTGTCATTCTGAGCGTAGCGTGAGAATTTACTCTTTTAAAGCGGAGATCCTTCGAAAGCAGTAATAATACCGTAGATTTCAGGATGAGAATTGCAGAAGAACTGTCATTCTTAATAAATCGAAGTATCTTAGATTTTAAAATCTATATTATATGCTCTATTATTTAAGACTAATTTTCTTTTGGCCGGTTCAGTTTCTACAATAACTTTTCCCTTCCTTACTACATATAAGCATTCACTGGTAAGCCTTATTGCTTCCTTTTCATCTTTTGCATCTAGAATAATAAAATCAGCTTCATTACCTATTTCAATCTTATTAGTATCTAAACCAAGAGTCTTATAGCCGTTTACAGAGATCATATCGAATAGTTGAGGCATTTCCCTATTGCCACTTAAATGAGCTGTGTGCATAAGCAAATTAGCTGCCTGAAGCATGTTTCCTTTACCCATAGGTCCAAAAGGATCCATTATATTGTCATTACCTATACTTACGTTAATTCCATTACTCAATAGTTGGTCTACTCTTGTATGTCCTCGCTTTCTTGGATATCCATCTAAACGATTTTGTAGTAATGCATTAGAGGATGGATTTGTTACTATATTCATCTGTGCTCGCTTTATTAATCCCATTAATTTTGATACATAGTCATTGTTATAATTATGCATCGCCGTTGTATGACTGGCTGTAACTAAACCTTCCATACCATTTATTATAGTATACTTAGCTAAAACTTCAGTAAACCTAGATTGATCATCTCCAGTTTCATCCGTATGAATATCTACTAATTTATTATACTTATTTGCTAATTCGAATATATATTCGATGGATTTTATACCGTCTTCTCTAGTAAATTCTACCTGTGGAATACCTCCTACAACATCTGCACCCATTTTCAAAGATACTTCTATTAGACTATCCATACCCTTATATGCAAAGATACCATCTTGAGGGAATGCTACAATTTGAATATCTATATAATCCTTCATTTCCTCCTTTACTTCTAAAAGAGCTTCTAAAGTTATTAAATTTTTTTCTGTGGAGTCTGTATGGGTTCTTACTTTTAATACTCCATTAGTAATAAGCCATTTTAATGTGTTTTTGGCATTTGTCTTTATATCCTCTTTTGTTAGTGTAAGTTTCCTTTCACCCCAAATTTCAATGCCTTCTAAAAGTGTACCGCTATTATTATATCTAGGATTACCTGCACTAAGGGCAGAATCTAGATGTACATGAGATTCTACAAAGGGAATTGTTAACAGATTGCCCTTAGCATCAATTTCCTTTTTACCTTTGGATTCAATTTTTTGTGCCACATCTTTAAATATACCTTGATCAATTCCAATATCTACTAATCCATCCTGACCTCGTAATTGAGCATTTCTAATAATAAGTTCCATAAAATTCTCCTTTCTTAGATTTTCACATGGTTATAAATATTCATACCCAATTTAAAGTATAATATATTAAATTAAACAACTTGGAATATGTTATAATAGTTCCTGAGATATTGTAAATATGTTTGGGGGTTAATCTTATGTTTATTTTTGAATTGTTTAAAGTAATATTATTAGGGATTGTAGAGGGTATAACAGAATGGCTACCCATAAGTAGCACTGGGCATATGATTTTACTGGATGAGTTTATAAAATTAAATGCTTCAGCTGAGTTTATGGAAATGTTTTTTGTAGTAATTCAATTAGGAGCTATTATGGCTGTAGTTTTAATTTATTTTCACAAGCTAAACCCCTTTTCTCCTAGAAAGTCTTTAAAAGAAAAAAGGGATACTATGTTTATTTGGTATAAAGTAATTATTGGTGTTTTGCCAGCAGCAGTATTAGGATTTTTATTAGATGATTGGTTCAATGATAAATTTTATAATTACTTGACTGTTGCTATTATGTTAATAGTATATGGAATTTTATTTATAATTATAGAAAATAAGAATAAAGA
>CAYZDC010000047.1:0-11978 GCA_964477045.1 uncultured Tissierellaceae bacterium
GGAAAAATTCAACAGATAGGTACACCGATAGATATTTATAATGAACCTAAAAATGCTTTTGTAGCTAAATTTATTGGAGAAAGTAATATACTCCCTGGGGTAATGTATGAAGATTTTTTAGTGGAATTTTCTAATGAAAAATTTACTTGTGTTGATAAGGGTTTCAATAAAGATGAAGCCGTAGAAGTAGTTATTAGACCAGAAGATATTGATATAGTTAAGGCAGAACATGGGGCTTTAAAGGGAGAAGTTCTCTTTGTCACCTTCAAAGGTGTTCACTATGAGATGATTGTAGATGTAAATGGTTTCCAATGGATGATTCACTCTACAATCATGGCGCAGGTAGGGTCTAAAATAGGAATGAATATATTGCCTGAAAATATTCATATAATGAAGAAGGTGACAGATTAATGAAAACTAAAAGATTAGCGTATCCATATGTTTTATGGATGGGTATTTTCATATTAATTCCCTTATTATTAGTAGTTTTTTTTGCCATTACTCAGGGGGATAGCCAAAATTTTAGTACTTTTACTTTTTCTATAGAAAATCTTAAAAGAGCATTTGCACCCTTATACTTAAAAGTTCTGGTACGATCTGTTAATTTAGCTCTTATATCCACTATTATTTGCTTGATAATTGGATATCCAATGGCATATATAATCTCTAGAGAAAAACCAAAGAAACGAAACATAATGGTACTAATGTTTGTAATACCCATGTGGATGAATTTTTTGCTTAGAACTTATGCATGGTTAACATTGTTAGGAAAAAATGGATTAATAAATACATTTATAACAAAATTAGGATTTGCTCCTTTAAACTTAATTTATAATGACACAGCAGTTTTACTTGGTATGGTATACAACTTTTTACCTTTTATGGTTCTTCCTATTTTTTCTATCTTAGCAAAAATTGATAAAGGACTAATTGAAGCTGCAGAAGATTTAGGAAGTGATAAACTGACAATTTTTCAGAGAGTTATATTTCCATTAAGTTTACCTGGTGTAGTTACTGGAATAACTATGGTGTTTATCCCCGCAGTAAGTACTTTCGTAATATCTTCATTATTAGGAGGTAATAAATACAATTTAATAGGAAATGTTATAGAGGAACAGTTTAGATACACTGGAGATTGGCATTTTGGTTCTTCTATGTCTATAATATTGATGATTTTTATCTTGATTACAATGGCCGCTACTTCTAAATTTGATAAGGGAAAAGAAGGAGAAGGAGGGGGAGGACTATGGTAAGTAAAACACTTAAAAAGCTATATACCGGATTAATATTTTTATTTCTTTATGCACCTATTATTGTTCTTATAGTTTTCTCTTTTAACAACTCTAAGTCAAGAGGTACATGGTCAGGATTCACTTTTAAATGGTATATAGAACTATTTAAGGATGCAGAAATACTAAAAGCTTTATATAATACAATTTTCATAGCTGTAGTTACAGCTGTTGTTGCCACTATAATTGGTACCTTTGCAGCTCTGGGAATCTATAATATGAGCGGATGGAGCAAAAAACTTAGTTTGAATTTAAATTATCTACCTGTATTAAACCCTGATATAGTTACAGCAGTTTCCCTAATGACACTTTTTAGATTTTTAAGAATAGAGTTTGGTATGGCAACAATGTTACTTTCTCATATTACTTTTTCAATACCCTATGTAATATTGTCCATTCTACCAAAATTAAAACAAATGAACAAACATTTAGCAGAAGCTGCAATGGATTTAGGAGCCACTCCAATATATGCTCTTAGAAAAGTGGTATTACCAGAGATAATGCCAGGAATAGTAACTGGTGCATTAATGGCTTTTACTTTATCCATAGATGATTTTGTAATAAGCTTTTTCAACACTGGTCATGGTGTTTCTAATCTTAGTATCACTATTTATTCCATGGCTAGAACAGGAATTAAACCTGTTATAAATGCACTATCTACCCTAATGTTTATAGGGCTTTTAATTTTACTTTTAATTATAAATAGTAGAACAAAAAATAATTTAGATGAGGGGAGCTATTAATATGAAAAAAACAAAAATAATAGTATTACTATTAATTATAATGTCAATAATGATTATTTCTTCAGGTTGTGGAGAAAAGAAACCTACCATTAATGTTTACAATTGGGGAGATTATATAGATACAGATGTATTTAAAATTTTCACAGAAGAAACAGGAATTAAAGTATCCTATGATACATTTGCAACCAATGAAGACCTTTATGTAAAACTAAAACAAGGTGGAAGTGCTTTTGATGTAATTTTTCCATCGGATTATATGATAGAAAGAATGATAAGAGAAGATCTTTTAGTAAAAATAAATAAAGATAATATTCCTAATCTAGATAATGTTGATCCAGATTTTATGAATTTAGATTATGATCTAAACAATGAATACTCAGTTCCTTATATGTGGGGTACTGTGGGTATTATTTATAATAAGACTATGGTAGATGATAAGGTAGATAGCTGGGATATACTTTGGAATGATAAATATAAAGATGAAATAATAATGTTAAATAGCCAAAGAGATACTATTGCAGTTTCTTTAAAAAGATTAGGTTATTCAATGAATACTAGAAATGTAGATGAGCTCCAAAAAGCAAAGGATGAATTAATAAAACAAAAACCATTAGTTTTAGCCTATATGGGTGATGAAGTTAAAGATGCTATGGTAAGTGGTGAAGCTGCTTTAGCAGTTGTTTGGTCAGGAGATGCTGTTGCTATGATAAGAGATAACCCTGATTTAGATTATAGTATACCTAAAGAAGGCACCAATCTTTGGTTTGATGCTATGGTAATACCTAAAAACGCCAAGAATGTAGAAGGTGCAGAACAGTTTATAAACTTTTTAGCTAGACCAGATATTGCAGCAATGAATGCTGAATACATTGGTTATTCAACACCTATAACTGAAGCATTAGAAATATTACCTGATGAAATTACAGAGGATGATGTAGCTTATCCTACTAATCTAGATGAAATAGAAAAAGAAATATTTAAAGATCCATTAGATATTATACAGATATATGATTCTATGTGGACTGATATAAAATCTGCCAAATAAAATTATAGCCTCCATTAATTGGAGGCTTTTGTGTATCCAAATATTTTATGGGTATAAGTATCTTGATAATTTAGGGAGGGATAAGCGTGGAAAAATCTAAATACTTAATAATCGGTAATGGTATAGCAGGTCTATCAGCAGCTAAAGAGATTAGAAAAAACGACAAAATAGGCACAATAACTATGGTTACAAGCGAAGAATATTTAACCTATTATAGGTTAAAGCTTTCTAAAAGCCTTTCAGAAAGTGCAGATTCTCACAGCTTAATAATAAATAATCAATCCTGGTATGATGATAGAAATATAAAGGTTATATTAAGTAAGATTGTAGAAAGGATAGATACTAGAGATAATATAGTAGTATTAGATGATAGTTCTTTAATAAAATATGAAAAACTATTGATTGCAACAGGAGCTAAATCATTTATACCCCCAATTCATGGTAAATTTAAAGAGGGTGTATTTGCATTAAGAACAATTCGAGATTTAAATTATATAAAAAAGTATTTAAGCAATAGGGATAGAGTATTAATTATAGGAGGAGGCCTATTAGGTTTAGAAGCTGCTTGGTCCTTACACTTATTAGGTAAGAAAGTGAGCATAGTTGAATTTGCCCCATATTTGCTTCCCAAACAATTAGATAAAGAGCTTGGAGACAAACTTGCCAGTAAATTAGAAGAAGTGGGAATGAAAGTATACTTGGCAAGTACAGCTGAAGAAATAATAGGTGACACAAATGCCACTGGAATAATTGTAAATAATGGTGAAATAATTAAAAGTGATGCAATATTTATTTCTTCTGGAATAAGACCAAATCTAGATATTATAAGAGATACAGACATAAAATTTGATAGGGGTATTTTAGTAAATTCACATCTTCAAACCAATATAGAGAATATATATGCTGCAGGAGATGTGGTTGAAATCAACAATATGATTATAGGACTTTGGACTACAGCTAATGAACAAGGGAAAATAGCTGGTGCCAATATGGCAGGAAATACAGTGGAGTATAAACAAGCTAAATTATTCACTACCCTTAGTATAGGTCATATTAAGGTTTTTTCCGTAGGGAATATTCTGGATTATGATGAAATTTATGAATTTAAAGATATTTCCAAAGATATTCATTACAAACTTTATATTAATTATGGTAAAATTATAGGTGCCATCTTATTTGGTAATATAAGCGAAATGAATAATATTAGAAATGCAGTTTTTTCTAAAATGGAAATACAAGAATATTTAAAGTCAGGTATTAAATTTATAAAGATACAATAGTAATTAAACTAGGAGGAATTTAATGGATATTCAATTTTTAGGAGCAGCAAAAATAGTAACAGGTTCAAATTATTTAATAAAAATGGATAAGTATAATATTATTGTAGATTGTGGAATGTTCCAAGGAAATAATGAAAAAGAAGAAATGAATTACAAAGATTTTGAATTTAATCCAGCAGAAATTGATTATATGATCTTAACTCATGCACATATTGATCATAGCGGCAGAATACCAAAACTAGTTAAGGATGGATTTAGAGGAAAAATATTCTGTACTAAATCAACCTATGACCTATGTAAAATAATGTTAATTGATAGTGCCAATATTCAAGAATCAGATGTAAAGTGGGAAAATAAGAAAAGACAAAGGGCTGGCCGAAAATTAGCAGAACCACTTTATACTATTAAAGATGCAGAAGACAGCCTGAAATACTTTGAACCCTATTTTTACAATCAAAATATAATAATAAATGATGATATAACTTTAAAATTTAGAGATGCAGGGCATATATTAGGATCTTCTATTTTAGAATTGTGGTTGACTGAAGAAGGAGAAACAAATAAATTAGTATTTTCTGGAGATCTTGGAATGCCAGATAGACCAATTATTAGGGACCCGGAATTTATCCAAGATGCAGACTATTTAATTCTAGAGTCAACCTATGGTGATAAGGATCATGAGTCATTTAGCTATAGTACAGAAAAATTGATTGAAATAATAAACAATACAGTTGCAAAAAATGGAACTGTTTTAATTCCCTCCTTTGCAGTAGGTAGGACCCAAGAATTGATTTATGAACTTAATAAATATTATGCATATGATAAAACCATAGAAGAACATATGAAAATACCTATATATATTGATAGTCCTATGGCAATTAATGCAACAGAAGCTTTTGAAGTAAACTCCAATAGCTTTGATGATGAAGCTAAGGCATTGATTTTGTCTGGAGATAATCCTTTTAATTTTCCTAATTTAAGATATATACGAAGCCAAGAAGAATCAATGGCTCTTAACAAATCTAACTATCCTAAAGTTATAATATCAGCCAGTGGAATGGCTACAGCAGGAAGAATAAGACACCATCTTAAACATAATCTATGGGATCCAAATAATAGTTTGGTATTTGTAGGTTATCAAGCAGAGGGTACATTAGGGAGAATACTCTTGGATGGAGTAAAAAGGGTAAAGTTATTAGGTGAAGAAATTGAAGTTAATTTACAGATCTATGATTTGGAAGGATTTTCTGCTCATGCAGATCAAAAAACTCTTTTAAAATTTGTAGATAAGTTTAAAAGGAAACCTAAAAAAATATTCTTAGTACATGGGGAAGAAGGCCCTGCTAATGCACTATCTGATTTAATAAAAGAAAGATTTAACATAGATGTTATTATACCAAATTTAGGTGATGAATTTACCATACAAAAGCGTGGAATAGAATTGAGAAAAGGAATTAAGATAGAACCAGCAATGTTAAAAGAAGACATAGAAAATGAATTTAAAAATGTGTACAAACAATTTGAAGCATTGACTTTGAAAACTGATGAATTATATGAAGAAAAGAAAATGGAAAAAGATTATGACCTATTAAAAAACAAGTTAATAGATTTACAAAACAACCTAATGGATTTAAATATGTTATTAGGAAAATAATGAGAATACAAATATTAGGAGGTAAGAAGTGAAATATATAGAAAACTATTCAAATGATCCACAGTATAATTTAGCTTTTGAAGAATATTGTTTTAAAAATTTAGATAAAGCAGAGGACTATGTAATATTATGGATAAATGGGCCTGCAATTATTGTTGGTAAGAATCAAAATACAAGTGAAGAAGTAAATGGGGAATATGTACGAGAAAATGGTATTAAAGTTGTTAGAAGAGTAACAGGCGGTGGAGCAGTATATCATGATTTGGGTAATTTGAATTTTTCAATAATTACTACAGCTACAGGTAGTGAAAGAATAGACTTTAAAAAGTACAATATTCCAATACTAAAAGCCTTAGAAAAACTTGGTATAAAAGGAGAATTATCTGGTCGTAATGATATGACCATTGATGAGAAAAAATTCTCAGGTATTGCACAGAGTGTTTGGAAAAGTAGGGTATTAAATCATGGAACCTTATTATTTGATACATCTTTGGATGTATTATCCAAAGCCCTTAATGTTAAAGCAGATAAGTATGAATCTAAAGGTGTAAAATCTGTTAGAAGCAGAGTAACTAATATTAGAAATTACTTAACGGAAGATGCGGATATAAATGTATTTAGAGACTTATTATTGAAATATATATTTGAAATGGAAGGGCTGACACCAGAAGTTTATAAACTTACAGATGAGGAACTTGAAGATATAGACAAGTTGTATAGAGAGAAATACTCTACTTGGGAATGGAACTATGGTGAATCTCCAGATTTTAACTATAAGAATTATAAAAAATATCCTTTTGGGAGTGTAGATATAAGATTAGATGTTCATAATGGAAAGATCAAAAACTGTAAGATTTACGGAGATTTTTTTGGTACTATTGATGTAAAATTATTAGAAGACAAATTAAACGGATTGAAATATAACAGACAATCCTTAGAAGAAGCACTTATGAATGAACCTTTGGATAAATATTTTGGAAATATTACCTTAGATGAATTTATAGATTTAGTACTTCAATAAGAAATCTTATAATAAAACCTATTTATAATCTGGGTTTTATTATTTTTTGAATATTATAAATTGTCATATTTTGTAGTATACTGTAGTGTATTTTCAACATCTAGAGGATTTTAGGATATATTCCTATAAAAACCAAAAAAAACAAGAATTATGGCCTTAACCCATTGTTTTAAATAATATTTATGATATCATTATAGGGTAGAAGGTAAAAAATTTGAACATAAATTCAAGTTGTAAATTTGGATAAATAATAAAAAGAAAAATTTTATTTATGGCAAATCTTTTTTATGTTTACGTTCAAGTTTATAACTGAATATTTTAAAATCTAGGAGGTAGTAAAAAGTGGAGAAGAAAACAGTTGTATTAGGAGTAATTGGATCCGATTGCCATGCTGTAGGTAATAAGATTCTTGACTACAGCTTATCAGCTGCAGGTTTTAATGTAGTAAATATTGGTGTATTATCACCACAAGAGGATTTCATAAATGCAGCAATAGAAACGAATGCGGATGCAATCATGGTTTCATCTCTTTATGGCCATGGGGAAATTGACTGTAGAGGAATGAGAGAAAATGCAATAGAAGCTGGTCTAACAGATATTAAATTATTTGTAGGTGGCAATATTGTAGTAGGAAAACAAGATTGGGATGAAGTTCACCAAAAGTTTTTAGACATGGGATTTGATAGAGTATATCCACCTGGAACATCTACTGAAGTAGCAGTTCGCGATCTTAAAGAAGCTTTAGGAGTAGAGGATTAAGGATGGATGCTTATCTTTTTATAGACTTTGGTAGCACTTATACAAAATTGACTCTTATAGATATTGAAAACGAAGAGATAATTGCTACTGAAAAAGCTTATACTACTGTTGAAACCGATGTGACTATAGGATATAAGGAAGCTCTAAAAAGACTTAATGGAAAATTGAATTCTGAGATTAATATTGTAAAAAAATTAGCTTGTTCTTCTGCTGCAGGTGGATTGAAAATTATTGCAATAGGATTAGTACCAGAATTAACAGCAGAAGCAGCTAAAAGAGCTGCATTAGGTGCAGGAGCAAGAGTTATAAAAACTTATAGCCATAATCTAAATACAGAAGAAGTATTAGAAATTAAAAACTCCAATGCAGATATTATATTGTTAGCAGGTGGAACTGATGGTGGAAATATACAATGTATATCTCACAATGCTTGGATGTTAGAAAAACACGATGTTACAATACCAATTGTAATAGCAGGAAATAAAAGTTGTAATGATGAGATTATTGCAATATTTGAGGATAAAGTAGAATATTATATCACTGAAAATGTTATGCCTACTTTAAACCACATAAATGTAGAACCTGCTAGAGAAGTCATTAGAAGTATATTTATGAAACAAATTGTAAATGCAAAAGGAATGGAAAATGTAGAAAGTTCAATTTCTGAAATATTAATGCCTACTCCTGCATCTGTACTAAAAGCAGCACAAGTTCTTTCAATGGGATCTAGGGATGAAGATGGTATTGGAGACTTGGTTGTAATAGATATTGGTGGAGCTACAACAGACATACATTCAATTGGAGAGGGTGCTCCTACAAATCAAGCTGTGGTGATGCGAGGATTAGAAGAACCTTTTTCTAAAAGAACTGTTGAAGGAGATTTAGGAATGAGATATTCTGCTTTAGCTGTTTTAGAAGCTGCTGGAGCCAGATTAATGAAAAAATATCTTAATATACTAGATTATAATTTAGAAGATGAATTTCAGAAAAGATACGAGAATACGAATTTTGTTTCACAAGAGGAAAAGGATATTAAGTTTGATGAAGCAATGGCAAAGATTTGTGCAGACATTGCAATGAAAAGACATGCAGGTGTGATTGAATCTGTTTATACCCCTATGGGTATGATGCATTCTCAGGAGGGAAAAGATTTAACAGAGCTACCTTTTGTTATAGGTACAGGTGGTATACTTGTAAACAGTGAAGATCCATTATCGATTTTAGAAGCTTCACAATTTAATATAGCTGAACCTACCTCTTTAAAACCAAAACATCCAAAATATCTAATAGATAAAAATTATATACTATCTGCTATGGGACTTTTAGCAATGGTAGATGAAAATATGGCAGTTAGAATGCTTAAAAAATACATTATTGAAGCTGGAGGAAATTAAAATGTCGATTAAAATTACTAATAAAAGACTTACAGATGAAGAGTTTTTTAAAGAAAGGGAAGAAGTACTTGCTCAATGGCCTACAGGTAAAGAAGTAGATCTTGATGAAGCAGTAGAGTTTTTAAAAACTGTTCCAGATCATAAAAACTTTGCTAAGAAACTTAGAAAAGCAAAAGAAGAAGGTATAACTCTTGCTCAACCAAGAGCTGGTGTAGCATTAATTAGCGAACATATAGAATTATTAAATTATCTAGATAAAGAAGGCGGAGCTGATTTACTTCCTTCAACAATAGACTCTTATACAAGACAAAATAAATACAATGAGTGTCAAGTTGGTATTGATGAATCACTTAAAGCTGGAAGATCATTACTTAATGGTTTCCCAGGAGTAAACCATGGTGTTAAAGGCTGTAGAGAAGTATATGAAGCTGTTGATTTACCATTACAAGCAAGACATGGTACACCTGACTCAAGATTATTAGCTGAAATAATTCATGCTGGTGGTTATACTTCAAATGAAGGTGGAGGAATTTCTTATAATATTCCTTACGCTAAAAGTGTTCCAATAGAGAAATGTTTAAGAGATTGGCAATATTGTGACAGATTAGTTGGATATTATGAAGAAAGAGGTATTGAAATAAACAGAGAACCTTTTGGTCCATTAACTGGAACTTTAGTACCGCCTTCTACATCAAACGCAGTAGCAATCATTGAAGCACTACTTGCTGCTGAACAAGGTGTTAGAAGTATTACAGTAGGTTATGGACAATGTGGTAACTTAGTTCAAGACGTTGCAGCAATAAGAGCATTAGAAGAACAAACAAATGAATATCTAAAAAGATTTGGATATAATGATACATTTGTTACTACAGTATTCCACCAATGGATGGGCGGATTCCCAGCGGATGAGTCCAAAGCATTTGGAGTTATATCATTAGGAGCTACAGCAGCAGCTTTAGCAGGAGCAACTAAAGTAATAGTTAAAACTCCTCACGAAGCAATTGGTATTCCAACAAAAGAGGCAAATGCTTCAGGAATAAAAGCAACAAAAATGACTTTAAACCTTTTAAGAGGTCAATTAATGCCTATGAGTACTGAGTTGGCTGAAGAAATAAAAATAATTAAAGCAGAAACAGCTTGTATGATTGAAAAAATGATTGAAATGGGTAAAGGCGATTTAGCTATTGGTGTTGTAAAAGGTTACGAACAAGGAATCATAGATATTCCATTTGGACCATCAAAATACAATGCTGGTAAAATGATGCCTGCAAGAGATAACGAAGGTAAAATCAGATATCTAATGACTGGAAATATACCTTTCACTAAAGAATTAAAAGACTTTAATAGAGAAAGATTAGAAGTTAGAGCAAAGTTTGAAGGAAGAGAAGTTGACTTTTCAATGACAGTAGACGATATATTTGCTGTTGGTAAAGGAAATCTAATAGGAAGACTGGAGGCTAATAAATAATGAAAATAGTTGATATTATATGTGCAGAAGGTAAAACAGGTTTTTATTTTGATGATCAAAAAGCAATAAAAAAAGGTGCAAAACATGATGGTTTATTCTATGTAGGTGAACCAATGACAGAAGGGTTTACATCAATCAGACAACCAGGTGAAAGTATTTCTGTAATGTTAGTATTAGAAGATGGACAAATAGCTCATGGAGATTGTGCAGCAGTTCAATATTCAGGTGCTGGTGGTAGAGACCCACTTTTCTTAGCAGCAGATTTTATTCCACTAATTGAAAATGACATTACTCCATTGCTTATAGGCAAAGAAACTTCAGATTTCAAAGCATTAGCTGAAGAAGTAGATCATATGAAAATTGATGGGAAAAGACTTCATACTGCAATTAGATATGGCTTAACTCAAGCTCTTTTAGATGCAGCTTCAAAAGCTAAAAAGATGACAATGGCTGAAGTTATAAAAGATGAATATGGTACAGATGTAGAATTACAAAGAATTCCTATATTCACTCAATCAGGTGATGATAGATATAATAATGCTGACAAAATGATTATTAAAGGTGCAGACGTACTTCCTCATGGACTATTCAACAATGTTGAAGAAAAATTAGGTCTAAAAGGTGAAAAATTATTAGAATATATTGAATGGTTAAGAGATCGAGTAAACCAATACAAAATGACTGAAGACTATAATCCAATATTCCACATTGATGTTTATGGCACGATTGGAGAGTTATTAAATGATGATACAGAAGCAATGGCTGATTACCTTGCAACATTAGAAGAGGCAGCAAAGCCTTATAAATTAAGAATTGAAGGGCCAATGGATGTTGGCAGCAGAGAAGCGCAAATGGAAGCACTAAGAGATTTAACAGCATTACTTGACGAAAGAAATATTCATGTAGAGTTAGTAGCAGATGAATGGTGTAATACTCTGGACGATGTAAAATACTTTGCTGATAATAAGTCAGGCCATATGATTCAAGTAAAATCACCAGATTTAGGTGGAATAAACAACTCAATTGAAGCTATAATATATTGTAATGAAGCTGGAGTTGGAGCTTATTTAGGTGGTACTTGTAATGAAACTTCAAGAAGCTCAGAAATTTGTACTAACATTGCTATAGCTTGTGGCGCAACCCAAGTATTAGCTAAACCAGGAATGGGTGTTGATGAAGGTATAATGATCGTTAATAATGAAATGAATAGAGTATTAGCTAGAGCAAAGAAAAGAGCATAGTTAATAAAAAAAGGATGGGAACTATGAGAGAAATTGATGCAAAATTAATTACACAAGAAGTAAAGAGATTAGCTATGGAAGCAA
>CAYZDC010000048.1:0-11873 GCA_964477045.1 uncultured Tissierellaceae bacterium
TAAATATAGATTTAAAAGAAGGAGTTTATATGTGGTTTACAGGACCTACTTATGAAACACCAGCTGAAGTAAAAATGGCTATTTCATTAGGTGCTGATGCAGTTGGTATGTCCACGGTTCCAGAAGTGGTAGTAGCAAACCATGAAAGTATACCTGTATTAGGTATTTCTTGTATAACTAATATGGCAGCGGGTATTTTAGACCAACCCCTAAATCATGATGAGGTTGTGGAAACTTCTCTTATGGTAAAGGATAAATTTGAAAGTTTGATTTTAGATATATTGGAAAACATTAAATAGATAAAAGAGGTGCTCAAGTGAGAGTAGTAGATATTATCGAAAAAAAGAAACATGGAAAACCATTAACAGCTGAAGAAATAGATTTTATAATTCAAGGCTATACTGATAATTCTATTCCAGATTATCAAATGTCAGCTTTTTTAATGGCTATATATTTTCAAGGAATGAACAATGAAGAAACAGCTAATCTAACATCTAGCTTTGTAAATTCTGGAGATAAAGTAGATTTATCAGCAATAAAAGGAATAAAGGTAGACAAACACTCTACAGGTGGTGTAGGAGACAAAATAAGCCTTATAGTGGTGCCTTTAGTAGCATCTGTAGGTATTCCTGTGGCTAAAATGTCTGGACGAGGATTAGGCCATACAGGAGGCACCATAGATAAACTAGAATCTATTCCAGGATTTAAGGTAGAAATATCTAATGAAGAATTTATAAATAATGTAAATACTTACAAAATGGCCATAGTTGGACAATCTGCAAATTTAACTCCTGCAGACAAGAAAATATATGCCTTAAGAGATGTTACTTCAACTGTAGATAGTATTCCTCTGATTGCCTCTTCTATTATGGGCAAGAAAATTGCTTCTGGTGCAGATGCCATAGTATTAGATGTAAAATTAGGCTCTGGAGCATTTATGAAATCCTTAGATGAAGCTAAAATTTTAGCTAGAACCATGGTAGATATTGGTAAATCTTTAAATAGAGATACTATAGCAGTTATTACAAATATGGATCAGCCCTTAGGTTATGAAATAGGAAATGCAAATGAAATTAAAGAAGCAATACAAGTATTAAAAGGCCATGGAGCTGAAGACGAAACTACTGTTGCCCTGACTATAGCTTCATATATGTGTGTTTTAGGGGGAGCCTTCCAGGATTTTGAATCTGCTTATAAGCGGATGACAGAGATTATTAACAGTGGCGAAGCTATTGCCAAGCTAAAAGAACTGATAAAGATACAGGGAGGAGACCCTGCAATAGTAGATAATACAGATCTTCTACCACAGTCTAAAAACCATGTAGAAGTTAAGGCAAAAGAATCAGGTTACTTGTCTTCCTTTGATACAGAGGGTATAGGTATTACAGCTATGCTTTTAGGAGCAGGGCGAATGACAAAAGATGATAAAATAGATTTTGCAGCAGGAATTACTTTAAAAAAGAAAATTGGGGATTCTGTTGAAGTATGGGACACTCTTTGTATATTGCATACCAACAAAGACAATTGGGATGATGCATATAAAAAAGTTATGGAATCTATTTATATTGAAAAAGATAAGCCAGAACCCTTGAAATATATTTATGAAATAGTAAAATAAAGCAAAACCTCGACTTCTACTAGTCGAGGTTGTATAATGTATATAGGTGTTTATAAGAATATAATATAGAGATTTTAAAATATAGCTTGCATAGGAGTATATTATGGATTATAAAATTGTATTAGATGCTTTTGAAGGACCTTTAGATTTACTCTTGTCTTTAATTAGTAAAGCAAAGGTTGATATATATGATATACCTATTAATATTATAACCCATCAATATTTGGAATATATTTATTCTATGGAGGAATTAGACTTAAGCATTGCCAGTGATTTTTTGCTTATGGCCGCTACTCTATTAGAGATAAAGTCTAAAATGCTTTTACCTGGAGAGGTAATAATAGTCGATGATGAGGAAATAGAAGTGGACCCTAGGGAAGAACTTGTTAGAAGACTTATAGAATACAAAAAATACAAGGAAGCAGCAGAAGAACTAAGAGTTTCAGAAAATATTGAACTGGGTGTATACTATAAGCCTAAAGAAGACTTTGCAGATTATGACTATACTTATGATGATATAGAATTTGATTTAAACTTGCTCTTAAAATCTTTGAATAATATTATAAAAAGACGTGGTATAATAAGAGAATCTTTAGACATTAGAGAAATACATAGAGAAGAGTATAGACTTGAAGATTGTATAGATGAAATAACCATGAGCCTGAAGCTGAAGAATAAGATTAATTTTGAAGACTTGCTAAGTGAAAATTCCACAAGAAACGAAGTAGTTGCATACTTTTTATCAATATTAGAGTTAATAAGACTTGGGAGAATAAATGTAACACAAGATAAATTGTATCATGATATAATTATTACTAGTAGAGATGGGGACTGTTAAATGGAAAGTAAAGAAATAAAATCAATTATAGAAAGCCTTTTATTTACTTGGGGGGACCCTTTAGATATTAAAGATATAGCTTCCATTTTAGATCTTCCTATTCCAGAAGTCAGTGATGAAATAAAAGAGCTAATGGATGACTTGGATTATAATAGAAGAGGAATTCGAATAATAAGGATTAATAATACCTATCAAATTGGCACAAGACCTGAGCATTCACAGTGGATTCAAAAGTTAAAAAACACCAGTGTTAATAGAAACCTATCTAATGCAGCATTGGAAACCCTGTCTATAGTTGCTTACAAACAACCAATTATTAAAGCTGATATAGAGGCTATTAGAGGGGTTAGGTGTGATAGGGTATTGCAGACTCTTATGGAAAGACAATTAGTATGTGAAACAGGAAGATTAGATAGAACAGGGAGACCAATTATTTATGGTACTACAGATGAATTTTTAAAGTCATTTGGCTTAGAGACCATAGAACAATTGCCTTCTTTAAATGAAATAAATGAAAATTTAGATTTAGATGTTGAGGAAAGTTGAAAGGGGATTAAGAATTAAATGAGATTACAAAAATATATGGCCTTAAGTGGTGTTGCTTCCAGGAGAGCTTCTGAAGAAATGATCACTCAGGGATTAGTAAAAGTAAATGATAAGATTGTTATTGAATTAGGAACAAAAGTAGATCCTAAGGTAGATAGGGTTAAAGTAAATGACAAATTAATCAGATTAGAAACAAAAAAAGTTTATGTCTTATTAAACAAACCTATAGGATATATGTGCACCATGGATGATGAAAAGGATAGAAATATTGTAACAGATTTAATTGAGGGTATTGAGGAGAGAATTTATCCAGTAGGCAGACTTGATGCTGATACAACAGGCCTGTTATTACTTACTAATGATGGGGATCTGGCCTATAAAATAACTCATCCAAAAAATGAAATAGTAAAAAGATATATAGCCATAGTAGAAGGAGTACCTAATAGAATGGAATTAGAGCAGTTTAGAAGAGGCTTAATGATTGATGGCAAGCCAACTGCAGAGGCATTTATTAAAATAGCTAAAAGATATGATGATGAGGCTATATTGGAAATTGCTATTCATGAAGGAAGAAACAGACAGGTTAAAAAGATGTGTGAAATGATAAATCACCCTGTTAAAAAACTAAAAAGAATAGCCATAGGTAATATAGAAATAGGTGGATTGGAAATAGGAAGCTGGCGACATTTAGAGGAGGAAGAATTAAAGTACCTTAAAAACTTGTAGAATAAAATAAAAAAAGTATAAACCTAAAGTAATTTTGGTTTATACTTTTTTTCCCACAATATTTATCATAACAAATCTTATCATAAATGATAATGTATATTATTCTTAAATCTTTGTTATAATATATATAATCAAAAAGAAAAATAATTACTATTAAAAAAAAATAAAAGGAAGATATATTATGAGTGAGAAAATTGCAGTTATAGGTGGAGGTCCTGCAGGCATATTAGCTGCTGGAATAATTGGATCTAGGGGAAAAGATGTAGTATTAATTGAAAAAAATGACAAGTTGGGAAAAAAGTTATTTATTACTGGTAAAGGCAGATGTAATATTACTAATGCAGAACCTATAGAAGAGCTAATGGAAAACATAGTAACCAATAAGAACTTTTTGTATAGTAGCCTTTATGGCTTTACTAATGAAAATATTGTTGAACTATTGGAGAGCTTGGGAGTTCAAACAAAAATTGAAAGAGGCAATAGGGTTTTCCCAGAAAGTAACAGATCCTCAGATGTAATCAAAGCTTTTGAAAAATTCTTAAATATGAATCATGTTAAGATAATGTTGAAATCTAATGTAGAAAATATATTTCATAACAATGAGTATTTTATATTAACAATTGATGGTAAAGAGCACCAGTATGACAAAGTAGTTATAGCAACAGGTGGAGCCTCTTATCCAGTAACTGGTTCCACAGGTGATGGATTTTTATTTGCTAAAAGATTAGGCCATAATATTATACCTTTAAAGCCTTCTCTGGTTCCAATAGAAATTAAAAGTCAGTGGACTAAGGAGTTACAAGGTGTTTCATTGAAAAATGTTAATTTAAGTGCTTTTTCTAATAATAAATTGATTCAAGAAGAATTTGGAGAAATGATATTTACTCATTATGGAATTTCTGGACCAATTGTATTATCAATAAGCAATCATATTAACAAGTATTTAGATAAGAACCTAAGATTAGAAATAGACTTTAAACCAGCACTTAGTATGGAAATATTAGACAATAGAGTTTTAAGAGATTTTGACCTTTATGCAAACAAGCAACTAAAAAACGCTTTAAATGACTTGCTATTACAAAAATTAATAAATCCAGTAATTCAATTATCCCATATTGACCCAGAAAAAACCGTAAACCAAATAACCAAAGAAGAACGAATGAATTTAGTTCAAGTTATAAAAGGTTTCCCTCTAGAATTTAAAGCTTTTAGACCTATAGAAGAGGCTATTGTGACTTCAGGAGGAGTTTCCACAAAGCAAATTAATCCATCAACTATGGAATCAAAAATAATTCCTAATTTATATTTTGCAGGAGAGGTAATAGATGTAGATGCCCTAACTGGAGGCTATAATTTACAAATAGCTTATTCAACTGGTCATTTGGCAGGAAGCAGTATATAAATATCACTACAATAGCTTGTTTACTTGGCTGTTTTACGGTATAATTAGAGAGTAGTCTTGTTATCTATTTTGCATAATTTTTATTTTATTATATGAAATAAGAGCCACCTATGGTGGTTGTTGTTTTATTAGGAGGAAGTCTATGAGGAATACTAATTATTCTATTGCTATTGATGGACCTGCTGGTGCAGGTAAAAGTACTGTGGCCAAAAGAATAGCAACTATACTAAACCTTGAATATATTGATACAGGTGCTATGTATAGGGCACTTACTTTAAAAGTTATGAGAAATGGAAAGGATCCACAAAATATGGATGAAGTTATCCAGATTTTCAAAGATACTAAAATAGATTTTAATGATAATCATATATATTTAGATGGGGAAATGGTGGACAAGGAAATTAGAGACAATGAAATAAATAAAAATGTTTCTTATATTGCTATTATCAAAGAAGTTAGGGAAGGGATGGTATCCTTACAACAGGAAATGGCTAAGACCAAGTCAGTTATTATGGATGGTAGAGATATATCCACTGTGGTTCTTACAAATGCTGAGTTTAAATTTTTTGTAACAGCTTCCCCTGAAGAAAGAGCAAGAAGGCGATATAAAGAATTAAGGGAAAATGGAAAAACAGATATTACCCTAGAACAAATCATTGAAGAAATCCAAAGAAGAGACTATATAGATAGTAATAGAGAAATAGCACCATTAAAACTAGCAGATGATGCAATATTAATAAATACTGATAACTTATCTATAGAAGAGGTTGTTAATAAAATTATCCAAATTGTAGAAGGGGGTAATTAACTTGTTCTATAGTGGGCTGAAATTTGTTTTAAATATTGTGGCTAGAATACTTTGGAGAGTTAGGGCTTATGGTGTAGAGAATGTTCCATCTAGTGGAAAATTTATCCTATGTGCAAATCATGCAAATAATTTGGATCCAGTTTTTATATCCATAGTAATTCCCAGACAAATACGTTGGATGGCTAAAAAGGAATTATTTAAATATAAAATAACAGATTATTTAGGACATAAACTGGGGGCTTTTCCAGTAGATAGAAATCAATCTGATATAGGAGCTGTTAAAAATTCATTAAAGGTTTTAAAAGCTGAGGAAGTATTAGGTATTTTTCCAGAGGGGACTAGAGTTAAAAAAATGGATTTAGATGCTGTAAAACCTGGTGTTGCCCTGCTTAGTGTAAGAGCAAAATCTCCAGTTTTACCAGTACGTATAGAAAGCACTTATAAATTATTTTCTAGAATTAATATTTATATAGGAGAACCTATGGATATTGTAAGTGAACCAGGTATAAAAATGACTACTGAAGATTATATAGAAAAAAGCAAGTTGATTTTAAAGACTATATATGGACTTAATAATAATTAGGAGGAAAATGGTTGAAAATTATTATTGCAGATAATGCAGGATTTTGTTTTGGAGTAAAAAGAGCCGTAAAGATGACAGAAGGTGAATTAGACAAGTCTTCCAATAATATATATTCCTATGGACCTCTAATACACAATCCACAATTAGTTAGCAAATTGGAAGAAAGAGGATTAAAAACTATTAAAGAATTTTCCCATATAGATGAAGGTAGAATAATAGTTAGATCTCATGGAATTCCAAAATCTATAGAAAGCTCTATAATCCACAATAATTTGGATTTAATAGATTGCACTTGCCCATATGTAAAATCTGTTCACAAAAGAGTAGAAGAATTTTACCATAAGGGGTATAATATAATAATAATAGGTAAGGCTACTCATCCAGAAGTTATTGGAATTAATGGGTACTGTAACAATGAAGCATTTATAGTAAATAGTCTTGAAGAAGTAGAAAGCTTACCCTTATTGGATAAAGTATGTATAGTATCGCAAACTACCAATACATTAGAAAAGTTTTCTAAAATTTCTGAGGCTATAAGGAACAAAATGACAAATGTAGAAATATTTAACACAATATGTAATGCTACTAGTGTTCGCCAAAATTCTACTGAAGAAGTATCAAAACTAGTTGATGCTATGGTAGTTATAGGTGGATATGAAAGCTCTAATACACTAAAACTATGTGAAATCAGTAGAAGACATTGTAAAAATGTATTTCATATAGAAACAATTAGAGATTTATCTTTACAAGAGGTATCAAAATTTAATACAATAGGTATAACCGCAGGTGCTTCTACACCTGATTGGATTATTGAGGAGGCTGTTAAGGCGATGGATAATTTAAACGATAAGGACAAGACAACAGATATGGAAGAGAAGGAACTGACAGAAGAAACAACTGATACAGAAATGACAAATAATGAAGACCATAATGAAAATACAGAAGATACAAAGGAAAGTCAAGATACAGCAGAAACTAGCCATGAAGATACTACATCTGAAACTATAGAAAAGGCTGATGAAAATAAAGAAGAAGCTGCAGAAGTTGTAAGTGAAGAAGAAGCCCCAGCATCTATGAATGATGAAGAAATGTCAATGGATATGATGGAAGCTATTGAAAATTCATTTACTAGAATTCATAAAGGTGAAGTCCTAAAGGGTACAATATTATTTGTAACTGATACAGAAGTTATGGTTAATATTAATTATAAATCTGATGGGATTATTAATAGAGATGAATTATCAAAAGACCCAGATGCAAAACCAAAAGACCTTTATAAAGAGGGAGAAGTTATAGACGTATATGTGGTTAGGGTAGATGATGGAGACGGTAATGTTGTATTATCAACAAAACGAGTTGATGATATGAAGGGCTGGGAAGTATTAGAAGAGCACTTTAACAACAAAGACATAGTAGAAGCTAGAGTTTTGAATGCTGTAAAAGGCGGACTTACTGTAGTAGTTAATGACATTAATGGCTTTATCCCTGCTTCACATGTATCTGCACAATATGTGACTGATTTAAATCAATTTAAAGGTCAAACTTTCAAGGTTAAAATTATAGACTTTGATATACAAAAAAGAAGAGTTATTTTATCTAGAAAAGAAGTAGAGAGAGAAGAACTAGATATTAAGAGAAAAGAAGTATGGGCAAAATTAGAAGAAGGACAATTACTAGAAGGTGTGGTTCAAAGATTAACTGACTTTGGTGCTTTTGTAGACATTGGAGGAGTTGACGGATTAATTCACATATCAGATTTATCTTGGAATAGAATTAAGCATCCTTCAGAAGTAGTAAAAGTAGGAGAAAAAGTAGAAGTTAAAGTTTTAGCTTTAGATCAAGATAGAAACAGAATTTCATTAGGATTAAAGCAAACTATAGAAGAACCATGGGAAAAATTCCAAAAAAATGTTGAAGTTGGATCCATAGTTGAAGGTACAGTAGTTAATTTATTGGATTTTGGAGCATTTGTAAGATTAAATGATGGAGTAGATGGATTACTTCATGTATCACAAATTTCCAAAGAACATATTAACAAGCCTTCAGATGTATTAAAAAATGGTGAAAAAATCATGGTTAAAATCATAGATGTAAATGAACCTGAAAGAAGAATTAGCTTAAGTATGAAGGATTTAGAAGAGGAAGAAGAAGTTGAAGAAAAACAAGCTCCAGTTGCTGAAAACACTGAAGTAACTATAGGAGATATACTAGACAGTAAAGATACTATAGAAGAATAAAGTATAAGGATTATAATATTTCTAAGAAATGTTATAATCCTTTCTTCAATTTTAAGGAATTTTAACAGTTTAAAGCCTAAAATTTTCACCTATTTACAAATTTTGTTTAAAAAGGAGATAATAATGGAATCAAAATTATTTTTAGAATTGCTTTCAAATTCAAGTGGTCCATCAGGGTATGAACACAAGCTAAATAAATATATTGTTGAGAATTTTGAACCCTATTGTGATGAAATAAGTACAGATAGAATGGGTAATATAATTGCCCTAAAAAAGGGAACTAATTCAAATAAAGATAATATAAAGATAATGTTGGCTGCCCATATGGATGAAATAGGACTTATGGTAAAAGATATTGAAGAAAATGGATTTTTACGATTTACCAGTATTGGTGGGGTAGATCCTAGAACTATATTAGGTCAAGAAGTTATGGTTCATGGTACAGAAGATATATTTGGAGTAGTAGGGTCAAAACCTCCACATTTACAAGATACTGAAGATGCTAATAAAGCAATTAAAATGGAAGATATGACCATAGATGTAGGACTTTCTAAAGAAGGAGTATTGGAGAAAATAAGTATAGGAGATACTATTACTATAAATAGAGAATTTATTCATCTTCAAAATAATCGGATAGCTGGCAAAGCTATTGATGATAGAGCTGGTACCACAGTTCTTTTACAGTGTATGAAAGAGTTGAAAAATATAAACCATGATGCAGATGTATACTTTGTATCCACTGTACAAGAAGAAGTAAGTATGGCTGGTGCCTTAACTTCAGCTTATAATATTAATCCAGACATTGGTATTGCAGTAGATGTAGGATTTGGTACTACCCCAGAATTAAAAGAATCTGATTCTATTGAATTAGGTAAGGGACCTGGTATTACACTAGGCGGTAATATTCATCCAGGACTTAGGAAAAAGTTAATCCAGGTTGCAAAAGAATATAATATTTCTCATCAAATGGAAATAAATGCTGGTCCTACAGGAACTGATGCTAGAGCTATGCAAATTACAAGAGAGGGTATTCCTTGCCTGGTCTTATCTGTACCTTTACGATATATGCATACCTCTGTAGAAGTTATAGATATGGTAGATATAGAAAATTCAGGGAAGTTATTGGCATTTTTTATTAGTGCCATAAAGGATGACTCATTGGAGGGATTATTATGCTATTAAAAAAACTGACTGAAGCCTCAGGAGTATCTGGTAATGAAAAAGAAGTAAGAGACTTAATAATTTCCGAAATAAAGGATCATGTAGATGAGATTAAAATTGATCGAATCGGAAATATAATTGCCTATAAAAAGGGAAGACCAAATGCAAAAACCTTAATGGTAACTGCACATATGGATGAAATAGGTTTTATTGTGAAAGAAATAGATGACTCAGGATTATTAAAGTTTATGACAGTTGGAGGCATTGACAAGAGAATACTGGTTTCTAAAGTGGTTACAGTTGGAGAAGAGAAAATAATGGGTGTAATAGGAGCAAAACCTATTCACTTACAAAAGAAAGATGAATGGACAAATGCTTTAGAAATTGAGGATTTATATATAGATATTGGTGCTAAATCTAAAGAAGATGCTGAAAAATCCGTAAATATAGGTGATTATGTATGCTTCCATAGTTCATATATAGAATTTGGTGATAATTTAGTTAAAGCCAAAGCTTTAGATAATAGGGTAGGATGTTCTATATTAATTGATTTAGTTAAAGACATAAAAGATTTAGGTTTTTATGCTGTATTTACAGTAATGGAAGAGGTAGGACTAGTAGGTGCTGGGCCGGCTGCAGATGAAGTAGATCCTGATATAGCTATTATCCTGGAAGGGACTGTATGCTATGAAATGCCTAAATTAGATACTCACTTAGTGCCTACACAATTGGGCAAGGGGCCTGCTATATCCATGATAGATAGAACTACAATCTACAATCCAGAATTTAGAAATAAAGTAGTTGAAGTAGCTAAAAGACAGAATATACCATACCAATTTAGGAAAACATCAATGGGAGGCAATGACTCAGGTAAAATACATACCTCAAAGTCAGGCTGTTTAACTACAACTATTTCAGTGCCTTGTAGATATATTCATTCCCCTGTATCAGTAATGAGTTTAGAAGATTATAATAATACCTATAAATTGGCAAAGGCTCTTGTGGAAGAATTTGAAAGGGAGGAAAAATAATGGATTTTAATAGTCAGTTATTAAAGGATATAGTTAAAGTATATGGACCATCTAGCAATGAAAGTCTTATAAGAGAATTTATAAAGGCTGAAATAGAAGATTATGTAGATGAAATGCAAGTTGATATAATGGGTAACTTGATTGCTAGAAAAAAGGGTACTGGTAAAAAGATTATGATTTCTGCTCATATGGACCAAATAGGTCTAATGGTAATAGATGTAGATGAAAATGGTTTTATTAGATTTACTAATATTGGAGGAATTTCACCATATAACACATTGAGCCAACAGGTTATATTTGAAAATGGTACTATTGGTGCTGTATTTGCAGAACCAGTAGATGATATATCTAAATTAAAATTAGAAAATATGTATATAGATATTGGTGCAAGATCTAAAGAAGAAGCGGAGAAAAAGGTTAATATAGGAGATATCTGTATTTATCATTCTGATTTAGTTGAAAATGATGATGTGGTTTTCACCCCTTATTTAGATGATAGGGTAGGTTGTTTTGTAGCTATAGAAACTCTTAAATCCATAGATGAACCTAAAAATGATCTTTACTTTGTGTTTTCTGTACAAGAGGAGGTAGGTCTTAGGGGAGCGAAAACTGCTGCTTATGGTGTTGACCCTGACATTGGTATATCTTTGGACGTAACAGCTCATGGTGACACTCCTAAAGCCAAAAGATTTGCTATTGGTCTTCATAAGGGTGCTGCAATTAAAGTTAAGGATAATTCAATGATAACTCATCCTAAAATTAGAGAGACATTAGTTACACTAGCTAAGACTAATAATATTCCTTATCAAATGGAAGTATTGGAATTTGGTGGTACGGACTCAGGTGCTATTCATGTAAATAAAAGTGGAGTTCCATCTGGAGTAATTTCTATACCTACAAGATATGTACATTCTACAGTAGAA
>CAYZDC010000049.1:0-11824 GCA_964477045.1 uncultured Tissierellaceae bacterium
CAGACTTTATGGATCCAATGGGAATGTTAGCAATATTTACAACAGAAAATGCATATAACGATCCAAATTTCAACAATGCAAGATATGATGAATTACTTTCACTTGCTGCTAAAACAAGAGGCAAGGAGCATTTCGATGCATTATATGAAGCACAAGATATATTAATGAACGAACTTCCAATTATAACTGTATATCACTATACAGATATAATGTTAGCATCTCCAGCAATTCAGGGATGGGATAGATCAGTTCTTGGTACTTTAGACTTTAGTGCTGCAGAAATAGTAAGATAATAGATTTAGGAATTAAGGCAACCCTTAGGGGTTGCTTTTTTTTGTAAACTTTGGATAACTTATGATATAATTATGGATAAATACAAGGAAGAAAGGAGATATATTATGATTTGCTATTGGGATAATTTGCCATCAAAAATAGGGTTAATTCATTTAGCAGCTACTGATGAAGGACTAGTATACTGCGGAAGTCCAAGAGAAAGAGGAATGGATATGTATGCTTGGATTTCTAGATACCTGTCAGAATATACTGTAGAAGAAGGCAGCAATGCTATTTTAAATGAAGCCAAATCACAACTTAGTGCATATTTGGCTGGAGAATCCAAAGTTTTAGATGTACCCTTGCATATAATTGGAACAGAGTTTAGAAAAAAGGTATGGGAAGCCCTAGGTACAATTCCTTTTGGAGAAACTAGAACCTATGGACAAATAGCCACACAGATAGGAAATCCTAAAGCTTCAAGGGCTGTTGGACAAGCTAACAATAAAAATCCTATCTCCTACTTTGTCCCATGACACAGGGTAATTGGTGCTGGAGGTGCCTTAGTTGGTTTTGGGGGAGGATTAGCTGTGAAAAGCTGGCTATTAAATCTAGAGGGTATAGAACATGATTATGAGGGGGAGTAAGATTGAAATTAAACTGTAGCAAATGTGATGCAGTATATGAAGGTGATAAGACTAGATGGCAATGTGATTGCGGAGGATATCTTTCATATGAATTTATGCCCATATTTACAAAAGCGGATATTAAAACAGAGAGACATAATATGTGGAGATATGACTTTGCATATCCTCTTAAATATGAAGAACTCTTTACTACTTATAATGAAGGACTAACTCCTTTAGTTAAGGTTGGGATAAATACTTGTAATCTTTATGCTAAGATGGAAAGTTTAATGCCAACTGGATCCTTTAAAGACAGGGGAACAGTAATGGTGGTAAATTATCTGAAAAAAAGTGGTGTAGAAAAAATCACAGAAGATTCTTCAGGAAATGCAGGAGCATCAGTAGCTGGATATTGTGCCTTAGCTAAAATACCTTGTGAAATCTATGTGCCAAAAGCTACTTCTAAGGGAAAATTAATTCAAATGAAAGCCTATGGAGCTAAAATCTATGAAATAGAAGGAACTAGAGAAGATGTAGCTGAGGCTGCACAAAAGCATAAGGAATCTTATGCAGGCCATAATTGGCACCCACTATTTATTCAAGGGACTAAATCAATAGCCTATGAATTGTGGGAGCAAAATAATTTTAAAGCTCCTGAAAACATAATTGCTTCTGCAGGAAATGGAAGTGTAATATTAGGACTTTATTATGGATTCAAAGAACTCCTTCATAATAAACAAATAGATAAATTGCCTAGACTCTTTGCAGTACAAGCTGAAAACTGCAACCCTATATATAGAGAATATATTGGAAGTGAATCTAATGAACCTTTTAAATCTACCATAGCAGAAGGAATATCTTTAAGAGCCCCTAATAAGGGAAGTAAAGTTGTCCAGGCTGTAAGAGAAACAGGTGGGGAAGTCTTAAGTGTAAAAGAAGAAAATATTATCCAGGCAGTTAAAACTATTGCAAAGCGTGGCTTTTATGTAGAACCTACATCTGCAGCAGCTTATGCAGGTCTAGAAAGTCTTTGTGAAAGGCAGATTATTAAAGCTAATGATCATGTTATATGGGTAATTTCTGGCAATGGTTTAAAAGCAAATGCTGAAATTGGAGAGCTATTAAATAAATAAAAGAGGAGGGTTGACCTCCTCTTTACTTGTATCCAATTATATCTGCATTCCCAATATACTGTTTTATGCCTAAACCGTATCCCCATTTTCTTGCATATTCATCGGTGACTTCACTTAATTCAATTTCAATGTCTTTAAAACCTGCATTTTCCAATAGATTTCTTATCTCTTCAAGAGATATGGCTCCCCCAACTCAAGTTCCATGGACTTTTGGGTCATTCCTTATTTCATCTGGTAGGCTTTCCTTTAATACTATATCTGACAAACTTATTCGACCCTTAGGCTTTAATACTCTATATATTTCATTATAGACTTGTTGCTTATGGGTAGATAGATTAATTACACAATTAGACATTAATAAATCCAGAGTATTGTCTCCTATTGGAATATATTCAATTTCACCTAATCTAAATTCTGTGTTATGAAATCCTTTTTTCTCAGCAATTTCACGAGCTTTTTCTAGCATTTTGTAATTGTTATCAATACCAATCACAAAACCTGACTCTCCAACACATTTAGAAGCCAAAAACGCATCCATTCCCCTACCAGAACCAAGGTCCCCTACTACTTCACCTAATTGAGGTTTTCCTTTCTCTTTAGGGTTGCCACAGCCTAAGCCTAGCTGGGCTTCTCTTGGAATATGTTTTAAATCATCTTCACTATAACCTAATGATTTATTTAGCTGATCTATATCCCCTTCTACTATTATTTCTTCTTTTGCTACATTATCATAAAACTCATTAATATTTTTTTTGATCTCATTTTTATCCATAGTATTCTCCTTGTTTTTATTTATTTTAACTTAATATGCTTCCATTTTCCAGTTCTATATCTAAGACTTATACCAATCCATCTAATTATTTGATCTGATAACATGGCTATCCATGCTCCTACTAAGCCCATTCCTACAATATTAATGAGCACATAGGCTATACTAAGTCTTATAACTACAACACCTATCATAGTGACAATTAAAGTAGATACAGTATCTCCTGCTCCCCTTAATCCACCTGAAATAGCAAATGCAGAGGCTTGAAAGGGTTGAATTATTGCTATTATTTTCATAATATTTCCGGATATGGCAATTACAGATGCATCATCAGTATACAATGAAACCAGTTGTGGACCCAAGAAAAAAAATATCAACCCAAAGAATATAGAGGACAATAATGCCAGCCTATTAGTTTCCTTGATAAAAATTTCTGCTCTATCTACTCTTTTTTGACCTAATGATTTACCTACCAAGGTAGATGCTGCAATACCAAAAGCTTGACCAGGTGCAAAAGATAGGCTTATTATATTAGAAGCGATTTGATGAGTAGCATAAGCCACAGTACCAAGGCCAGAAACTATTTTTATAAATAATATAACACCTACTCTAAATCCTACTTGCTCCAAGGCAGCAGGACCACCTACCCGAAATAGATTTTGTAAAATAGGTTTATTAAATTTAAAGCCTTTTGCTAAATCCAGTTTAACTATATGAGACTTACTTAAGAGGATTATTATTAGTATTATAAATGCTATTACATGAGAGATGGAGGTAGAGATTCCTGCTCCAGTAACTCCCATTGCTGGAAAGCCTAGCTTCCCAAAAATTAATATATAATTCCCGATTACATTTAAAAAATTTACTGATAAATTTATTATCATTGGAGTTCTAGTGTCCCCTGTTCCTCTCATAGATGCAAATATAGAGAGATTTAGGGATTGAAAAATAAAGCCTAAAGTTACAATTTTAAAATAATTAAGGCCTATATTAATAGTATCTTGTTCTGCCCCAATGAATTCCATTATTTTCACAGGCATTAATTGACTAATTGCCACAAAGGGAATGATTAAAATCAATATCATAAGAACAATTAGATGCTTTACTACATTTGGTATTTTTTCTTCTTCATTAGCACCAATGTACCTAGATATCATTGCAGTACCACCAGCACTCATTGCTTGAGCCATGGCAATACCTATAAACATAACTTGATTGGTTATACCAGTTGCAGCAATAGAGGGTGTGGTAATGCTTGGTAGACCACTGTTACCAACCATCATCATATCCACCATTCCAAATAGACTACTTATTAGTAGCTCGAAAAATACTGGTACAGTTAGCCTAAGAGTTTTTTTCCTATAAGAACTTAATTTATATTCTTCTCCCAATTCATCACCTCTAAAGTACAATATTTAACTACCTTTATATTATACCCATTTACCTATTCTCTAAAATTGAATTCCAGGCCAATGAATTAAAAAGTCTTTGAAAACTTCTACTACTGGAGATAAGGTTACATGCTTATTATATACAAAATAAAATTTACGCTTTAAATCCAGTCCTTCTACTTTAAGTGCTTTAATTAAACTTAAGGCAATTTCATTTTTTATAGATATATTTGAAACAAAGCTGACTCCTAGTTCTAATTCAATCATTTTCTTTATAGCCTTATTACTATCTATTAAAGAAGCTATATTCAAGTCATCTAAACTTATACCATTTTCTGCAAGTGCTTTTTCTGCTAATAACCTGGTACCAGAGCCCTCTTTTCTAAAAATAAATTTTTCTGAAAATAAAAAATCCTGTTTTACTGAGCTATATGAATCCATAGGATATTTTTCATTATTAGGGACAGCTAAAATAAGTTCATCTTCAAAAAAAGCTACATATTTTAATTTCTTAGAAATATGCTTTGCACCTACTATTCCAAAATGTTGAGAGCCATGCAAAATATGGTCTATTACCTGGCTAGAGTCCTTATTTGTCACAGAAAAACAAACATTAGGATATAGTTTTTGGAAGTCCTTTATTATGTAGGGTAAAATATATTGTTCTGGAATAGAACTTGCATTTATCTGGATTAGGCCTTCAATTTTATACTTTTGTTCCATAATATTAAATTTAGCTTGATCTCTAATATTAATAAGGTCAACAGCATATTTATAAAGAAGGTTTCCAGAATCCGTTAAGGTAATAGTTTTACTTTTTCTATCTAAAAGAGTAGTTGATAGCTCATTTTCTAAATTCTGGATGTTGTTACTGATAGTTGGTTGAGTTAGATATAGTTCTTTAGCAGCCTTTGAAAAGCTTTTATGTTTTACCACGCTTAAAAAGCTTTCTAGTTGATTAAATTCCAAAATTCCACCGCCTTTATCCTAAATATATTTTATGCAATTACTTAACTATTATATTGTAGTATATAGCTTTCTTTTATAGAGTAATTAGATTTCTAAACCAAATACTTCAAAGTCTTTACCTGCCATGTCAGAGCCAGTTTTTGGAATTTCTATCTGAATAGAATCTCCTTTAAAAACAGCTTCTTTGTATATATAAACAGTTATTCCATCTACTTCATATTTATTATAATTTTCAGGAACCACCGGTTCCCTTAGCCTTACAAATATATCTAGCATGGAACTTCAACAACTTGTCATCAATTTAGTGTATATGGTAAAAGTTTTGCTTCCTCTCATTCTTAAATAATCTTTAACTTCTTGGCTAATATTAATATCCAACATATTCACCACCTTGTTCTAAGTATTAAATAGATATTTTTCCCCGAACCCACCCTCACTTAAAAATATAAAATAGTACCTGGTAATAACAATTATTTGTAAATTGTACTGGTGTAACATTTATGGGCGTAAGTTGTAATAGTGGATTTGAACCACAGACCTTGCCCCCAAGTCGCCAGTATTTGTAGCCTGTACTCACTTTTATATTATTAGCTACCAACTTCTTAGATTAAATCAACATTCCAGTTAAAGCCTTGAATCTTTGTATCTAGTTCTCTATACTCTTTTGCTAATCTATCCGCATCTTTTTGGAACTTTTTAATATCTATAACACTTACATACTTGATTTCAGTTCTAGAATATCTGTCTTGCTTATCACTAGCACGCTCAGCTGCAGTAGATAATATGGCTCTTTTAGCTAGTAATGCATCTCTTTCTACTAGAACCTCAGACAACATCATACTATCATTAAATGGAGTGTTATTATTAGTTCTATTAATTGCCTTAATAATAGTAGTTAATTCATTTTGCAAAGAAAGGAATTCTTTTAATAAAACATTAGGATCTTCACTTGGTAATTCTCCTTCTTGAGTTAGCACATTATTATATAACCTGTTTCTAACTTGTTCCATTCTTTTTTGTATATCTGCTCTTAAAATCAATGCTTCAGCTAATTTCATAAAACTCCTCCTAATTTTAGATCTTCTTGTTATATTATACCTTAAAAAATAAAATTTAAACAAATATAGGATTAATTAAAAGATCTTTAATAATGTTTAATAATATAAAAGTCAAAAGTTGGTAGTTAAATATCATTTAGGGTACTAATAATATAAATGTTTTTAAAGTATTCAGTTCATTATTAAAGGAGGATTAATAATAATGAAAGAAATGAAAGCAATTGTGCGAAAAGATGCTAGATCAAATGATTTTATCTTAATGAATATTCCTGTTCCACAAATAGATGAAGATGAAATACTAATTAAGATAAAAGCAATAGGAGTTGGAATTCAGGATGGTTATTTTTTTCCAAAAAATATAGATTTACCTTATCCCATTGGAGTTGAAGGGTCTGGCATTGTAGAAAAAGTTGGGAAAAATAGATTAGACTTTAAAGCAGGAGATAGGGTAGCATTTCTATCTATTGAAGAGCCTAAAGGTGGTGCCTATGCAGAATATATAGTAATTGGTAGTAGATCTTTGGCTATTCCAATACCTGATGATATGAGTTTTGTAGAGGCTGCAGCAATTCCAGTGGCTGGTAATGCCAACATAAAAATTTATAAAACTTTGAAATTAAATCATAATGATAAAATATTTATTGCAGGAGCTTCAGGTGCCAATGGGACTTTTGCCATACAATTTGCCAAGGAAATAGGTTGTACCATATTTGCTTCAGCATCTAAAGTAAATCATAGATATATGAAATCTCTGGGAGTAGATAAATCTGTAGACTATCATAATCCTAGTTGGATAAATCAGATTTTAGAATGGGCTCCAGGTGGTGTAGATGCAGCCATAGCAATTCAACCGGAGACTAGCATTGACAGTATGAAAGTGGTAAAAAATGGGGGTAAAATAATTTCTGTATCTGGAGAAAAAATTGTTTCTGAAAGAAATATTCAAATTGTAGAATTTCCTTTTACCTTGGAAGTTAGGGAAGAGCTATTTCTTCTTATGGAGAAGATTGCATATGGTGAAATAAAGTTAAATATTGAAAATATATACGATTTTAATCATGCTTTTGATGCTTTAGATAAAGTGAGGACAAGACGTGCTCAAGGAAAGTCTGTTATAATTGTAGAAGAATAAAATAAAAAGATTCATAGTAATAACAATTAATATTTAGAGAAAAGAGATGAGTAAATGAAAATATTGCATGTTTTAGCACAATTACCAACCAGAACCGGATCTGGAATATACTTTTCTAATATGATACAAGGTCTAGAAAAGTACGGGCACCAGCAAAAGTCTGTTTTTGCAGTACAAGATGGGTATCAATGTATTATATTAGAGGATAAGGACAAGTATCCTGTTACTTTTAAAACTGAAGAATTACCATTTCCCATAGTTGGAATGAGTGATGTTATGCCTTATGAAAATACTACCTATTCATCTATGACAGATGAAATGCTAGATTTATGGATAATGGCCTTTAAAAGCAGGTTGGTAGAAATCAAAAAACACTTTGATCCAGATATAATATTTGCACATCATCTATGGATATTGACTTCTTTAGTTAGACAGGTATTTCCAGATACAAAAATTATAGGAATATGTCACAATACAGACTTAAGACAAGCTATGATAAATCCTCATCTCAAACAAGAGTATGTAAAAAATATACATGAATTAGATTATGTGTTTTCAGCATCAGAGGCACAAAAAGATGAAATAGTAGAAGTATATGGGATAGAAAAACACAAGATAATAGCTGTAGGTGGAGGTTTTAATGGAGATATCTTTTATCCAGCAATAGAAAAGCAAACCGGGGATAAAATTAAATTGGTATTTAGTGCAAAGATAGACCCTTCAAAGGGTATATATGAACTTATAGAAGTATATAAGTCCTTAGACTTAGATGATATAAGCCTAGATATAATAGGAAATCCTGATAAAGAAAATAAGGAAAAAATCCATAGTTATATTGGACAAGATAAGAGTATTCGTATATATAATGTAAGGGACCAAGTAGCTTTAGGGGAAGAATTAAGAAAAAAACATATATTTCTTATGCCTTCATATTATGAAGGTTTAGGCCTTATGGCTATAGAAAGTTTAGCTAGTGGACTTTATGTTGTAACTACAGAAATAGAAGCATTAATGTCATTTTTAGGTGATAAAATTAAAGAAACGGGCATAATAAAGTATGTTCCCCTACCAAGAATGTATGATACAGATAAGCCTGTAGAAGAAGACCTTCCAGAATTTAAGGCAAAGTTAAAAGAAGCCATATTAGAGCAGATCCAAAAGGTAAGAGATAACAAGCAATGTCACTTGGAGCTGGAAGAAGAAATAAACTCTTTATCTTGGGATGGTTTGATAGAAAAAATGAACAATATTATTAATTCTATTATGCAATTAGAAACTAAAGAAAATTATAAAGAATAGGAAAGTGTGGATATGCTGTTAATAAACTTTATACTTGAAAAATCAAAAGTGATGGGGCTACTAATTATATTAGTAGCTATTGGCCATGTAATACTGGGGAAATATAGGTGGCAATATTACCCAGTTTACCTAGTGGGAGTAATATATTTGATATTAGCTGTGATAAATTATTTCAGACTTTTTGAATTAAATGCTACAATTGGGAAATGGATACTGGGACTGAGTATTTTATTGATTTTTATCTCTGTTATTTTATCCCTTGTTTTACCTATTTCACAAGTGCCTAAGCCAAGTGGAAAGCTTTCCGTTGGAACAAGGATATATGAATTAGAGGACAAGAATAGAGATGAAAAATATAGTGTCGACGAAGAGGCAAAGCGTAAAATTAAATATCAAGTATGGTATCCTGCTAATACCACAGATGGCTTTAAAAAGGCTAAATGGATCAGTGATGGAGTCATAGTAACAAGACAACTTGCTAAAAATATGAGACTTCCTTTTTTCATACTAGACCATACTGCAAAAATATATTCTAATTCCTATATAGGAGCACCTATAAAACCAGCTACAGATAATTATCCAATAGTTATAATATCCCATGGTTGGAAAGGATTTAGAGAGTTACATACTGACTATGCAGAAGAATTAGCTTCAAATGGTTTTATAGCCATATCCATTGATCACACTCATGGATCCCAAGCCGTAAAATTTAAGGATGGCACTGTGGTTTATTTAAATAATGAAGCTCTGCCTAATAATGTTGGCTCAAAGGAATATGATAATAATTCAAATTTATTGGTAAAAACCTATGGAGATGATGTAGCTTCTGTTTTAGATGATCTGGAAAAATTAAATGATCAAGATGAAGATTTTAAGGGCAAGTTAAACTTAAATGCAGTAGGCCTACTAGGTCATTCAACTGGTGGTGGAGGTCATGTATATATTTCTCAAAAAGATAAAAGAATAAAAGCAATATTAGGATTAGATTCATGGGTAAACCCAATTGAAGTAGAAAAGTTAAAACAGGGATTATCAATACCAACACTGTTTTTAAGAAGTCAACAATGGGGTATTGGTCCAAATAATACAGCCTTAAAGCATTTAATGGACAAGTCAAAAGATGTTACTTTAATACAAATGCATGGAACCAATCATGTTGATTTTACAATGACTTATATGTATTCTCCTATAACAAAATATGTAGGCTTCACAGGTCAACTGGGAGGATTATACTCCTCAAAAATACAAAAAGAATTTATTTTAGAATTCTTTAAGGATAATTTAACAAGTGAAAAAAATATAGATGATAATTATTTAGATAAAATCATAGAAAAATATGAAAGTATAGAAGTAGTAAACCCACTTTAAGAGGTTGAAGTATTTAAAACAGGGTATTTATATAATGAATACCTACATAATTATATTAAAATATAAAACTTGTAAATAGCATATGTGAAAAAATCTTAATAGGAGGTTGTTTGTTAGTAGGAGGGTGTAAAATGGATAGAAATCAAGATGAAGTATTTGCATACTTAGACGCCATAAGAGATGCGGGAAAAGCTGACATATGCGAGACTAGCAAATATCTTGAAGTATATTTTGGGTTTACTCCACTGGAAGCTAGAAAACATTTAATGGAATGGTTAGAGGTTTGTTCGGAAAGACATTTGCAAAAACAAGTTTAAACTAAAGGAGGCATATGCTTCCTTTAGCTATGTAGATTTGAAAAGATAATTTTAAATAGAGAGAGGGATAATATGTGTACAGCAATAAAAATAGATTACCCTAAGGGTTGTGTAATGGGTAGGACAATGGATTTTGAAGTACCTGTGAATTATAATGCAGTGTATTTGCCAGCAGAATATAATTTTGCTGATGATTTAATGGGTCAGCCCATATATTCAAAATATAAAACTCTTGGAATGTGTTTTGAAAATAGAACACCCTTAAAAGATGGCATAAATGAACATGGATTAATTGGAGTTACCAATACTTTTACAGGCTTTAATCTATATGACCATAAAGTAGATGCAGAAAAGACCAATATATCAAGCTTGAATTACTTGACCTATGCACTGAGTAATTATAAATCTGTTGAAGAATTGGTCAAAGATCTACCAAATATACATATGTCATCTAAAAACCATAATGGAGAAAATGTAATCTCCCCTGATTTTCATTTTATGTTTACTGATGGAACGAAAAGATGCATTGTTATTCAACCTAGAAAAAGCAAATTAGTATTACATGAAAATCCATATGATGTAATGACCAATTCTCCAGGGTTCCCATCTCATGTTAGAAGATTAAAGCAACATATAGACCTGGATAATCTAGATGATTTTAATTCATCTAAGAATTTGCCAGGTGGCTATGATCCATTTTCTAGATTTATTAAGGCTTTTTATTTAACAAAAACTAATAGAAGGTCTAAGAATTATATGGAAGCATTTTCTAATTTTTATAATATTATGGGAGCTATGACTATGCCAGAAGGCTTTGTTAAAAATAAAAAATATGATGAAACAACATACACTAGGTATATTTGCTCTTATGATACTGATAACAAATTATTAACTGTAAAATCCCATAAAAATCCAGCAGTTTATGAACTAGGATTTGAAGATATTCAGAATAAGCACCAGAGACAGGCGTTTTTCTTGGATTTAGAATTCGCAACACAAAAGTTCCCTACTACAGATAATAATGGAATGATTAGTTTACAAAGCTAAAGTATTAGAAGGATAATAAGGTCACTCCATGGTTTGCATCTATGGAAAATATGTCATATAATATATTAAAGATAACCTAGTAGTTACATGGTTAACCGTAGATTTTATAAAAAATGAACGGATAAAAATAAGGAGGGTATTATGAGAAAATTAATGGAATGTGTACCAAATTTTAGTGAAGGTAGAGACTTAGAATTAGTAGAAAAGATTATTGATGAGGTTAGAAAAATCGAAGGTATAACAATTTTAGATTATTCATCTGACAAAGACCATAACAGAACTGTGCTTACTATGATAGGATCGCCTGAACAAGTAAAGGAAGCTGCAATTAATTCAGCCAAGAAAGCTGCTGAGCTTATAGATATGACAAAGCATGAGGGAGCTCATCCAAGAATGGGAGCAACAGATGTTATACCATTTACACCGGTATCAAATGTTACAA
>CAYZDC010000050.1:0-11677 GCA_964477045.1 uncultured Tissierellaceae bacterium
CATTATATCAGGGTCACCTTTTTCTACTCCTAGTGCTAAGGCTGGAAAACTATCTGTAACTAAGTTGAGCCACAATAGTTGAATTGGTAATAAAGGTACAGGCCATTTAAGAAGTATACTAACAAATACCAATAAAATTTCACCAATATTACAAGAAAGCAGGAAAAATACAAACTTTTTAATATTGCTATAAATTATTCTTCCTTCTTCCACAGCAGCAACTATACTGGCAAAGTTGTCATCTGTAAGAATCATTTCAGCAGTATTTTTAGCTACATCTGTACCTGTAATACCCATTGATATTCCTATATCAGCCTTCTTAAGTGCTAGAGCATCATTCACACCATCCCCAGTCATTGCGGTCACATCTCCATTAGACCTTAGAGCAGAAATAATTCTAACCTTGTGCTCTGGTGATACTCGAGCATAAACCTTAACTCTTTTTACCACATCTTTTAATTCTTCATCAGATATATTATCCAATGCTTCACCCATAATAGCTTGATCTTCAGTCTCAGCCATTCCTAGTTCTTTTGCTATGGCAAAAGCAGTATCTTTAAAATCTCCAGTAATCATAACTGTTTGTATTCCAGCCTGCTTGCACAACTTTATAGCATCTTTGGCTTCAACTCTTGGTGGATCAATCATTCCCGTAAGTCCTACAAAGACCATATCTACCTCATTATTATCTGATGATATATCTTCAGGTAGTTTATCGTACTCCCTATATGCAAAGGCTAAAACCCTTAAAGCATCCTTAGAAAAATCAGAATTTACCTTTAATACTTCTTTTTTTAGTTCTTCTGTAAAAGGTATAATTTTATTATCCATACTTATATGACTACACTTGTCAATTAAAATATCTGGGGCTCCCTTAGTAAAAGATACAATTTTTTCTGGAATATAATTTTCATGAAAAGTGGTCATCATTTTTCTACCAGAATCAAAAGGCAGTTCTTCTACTCTAGGATAGGATTTATTTATTTCCCCCCGCTTAATATTTGCTTTACCAGCTAAGGTGATTAAAGCACCTTCTGTAGGGTCTCCAATAATTTTATAAACATTATCTGATTCCTCTAAATTAGCATCGTTTGTTAAAGCAGCTATAGAAATAAGAGTGTCTAAATCTCCAATTGAGCTTAATTCTATTTTTTCACCATCTTGAATAAAGTCTCCAACTGGCTCATATCCTCCACCAGTTACATCTAAAGTTTTACCATCAGTATATAATTTTACTACAGTCATTTCATTTTGTGTAAGAGTACCTGTCTTATCTGAGCAGATAACTGTAGTAGTGCCTAATGTTTCAACAGCAAGTAGTTTTTTAACTATAGCATGTCGCTTAACCATTTTATTCATACCAATAGCTAAAACAATTGTGACAATAGCTGGAAGACCTTCAGGAATAGCTGCAACAGCCAAGCTTATACTAACCATAAACATTTCAAGCACTTCTCGACCTTGAAGCATTCCAATTCCAAATACGGCTAAACAGACTACAATAGTAGTAATACCTAAAACTTTTCCTAAGTGATTTAACTTTTTTTGTAGAGGAGTAATTTCTTCTTCAAAGCTTTGAATCATAGTGGCAATTTTACCAATTTCAGTATCATGACCTGTACCTACTACAATGCCTTTTCCTCTACCATAAGTAACTATTGTACTCATATATGCCATATTTAATCTATCCCCTAGGGATATGTTTTCATCAAAATGTGATGAACTTTTCTTTTCAACAGGAACAGATTCTCCTGTTAAAGAAGCTTCTTCTACTTTTAAGTTAGAACTTTCTACCAACCTTAAATCTGCAGGAATAATATCTCCAGCATCTAAAAGAACCAAATCTCCAGGTACTAAATTAGCAGAGGGAATAACCTCTGTAACTCCATTTCTAAGAACTTTTGCATTTGGAGATGCCATTTTCTTCAATGCTTCTAATGATTTTTCAGCTCTACCTTCTTGATAAAGGCCTAAAAATGCATTTACTACTACAATTGCTAAAATAACTATAGCATCTTGTACTTCACCTACAAATATACTAACTAAAGCTGCAGCAATCAAAATCAATACTAAAAAATCGGAAAATTGATCCTTTAATTTAGATAAAAAACTTTTACCCTTTTCTTCTGTTAATTCATTTAATCCATACTTTTCTAAATTTGCCTCTACATCCTCTGTGCTTAAACCAGAATCCAAGCTTGTATTTAGAGTGGTTATAACTTCTTCTGTACTCTTTTTATACCATTCCATGGGCACATACCTTCCTTCATTGTATTATTGTATAGTATACCTCATTAAAGCTAAATTAAAACAAAAAAGACTTTTGTTTAAGCCCATTGGGCCTAAACAAAAGTCTCGCTTCCTTGTTAGGTAATTAGCCGGGATATACCGTATTGACGACTAATTAAGATAAGCTACTCCCTCTTGTTATATATTATCATATAATAAATCAGTGGAATATACAATAGAATTAATAATATATATTTAACTCACTGGTCTAGGGGTAATAATTAATTGACATTAGTAGCTAATTGATAGATAATTTGGTTAGTATATAAAATAAAATTGGGGTGATTCATAAATGAGTAATAAAGTATTAGTCATTGATGATGAAAAAGCTATAGCAGATATAATAAAGTTCAATTTAGAACAAGAAGGATACATGGTTGAAACTGCATATGATGGAGAGGAAGGAATTAACAAAGTTCATAAATGGATTCCTGAACTTGTACTTTTAGATATAATGATGCCTAAAAAAGATGGATTTCAAGTATTAAAAGAAATAAGAGCATCATACAACTTTCCAGTTATTATGCTTACTGCAAAAGAAGCAGAAGTAGATAAAGTACTGGGCTTAGAATTAGGTGCAGATGATTATATGGTAAAACCCTTTTCCATGAGAGAACTAGTGGCTAGAGTTAAGGCAAATTTTAGAAGAATGGATTTTTCTAACTTACCATCTGCTAATAATACAATAGTTTCAGGTGGACTAGAAATCGACCTAGGTAAATATGAAGTAAAAAAACATGGAGAAGTAGTTGAGGTTACACTACGAGAATTTGAGCTGCTGAAATTTTTAGCCTCTAGCTCTGAGCAAGTTTTTTCTAGGGAACAATTGTTAGAAGAAGTATGGGGTTATGAGTATTATGGAGATATTAGGACAGTTGATGTTACAGTAAGGCGACTTAGAGAAAAAATTGAGGACCTGGATGGAGAATTTAAATATATATTAACAAAAAGAGGTGTAGGATATTACTTCGGGAGGTAGAAGCTATGTTTTCCAGCATAAAATGGAAGTTTATCCTGGTATACTTTTTACTAGTATTTATTGCTATGGCAATAGTAGGCATTTTCATAGTAGGAAGGCTTGAGGATCAACAAATTAAAACAGTGACAAACAATATGGAGCAACATATTAAAACCATAATAGAAGTTGGTTCTGATTATATTTCTGCAGATAATTGGTTAGAAAATCGAGAGCAAATACAAAAAACCATAAATGAAGTACCAGTAGGTGGGGATGAAACCCTTTATGTTATATTTGATGAAGACATACCAACAATAATAGCATCCTCTTCTAATCAATATGAAAGTATATTAGGTGAAAATGCCCTTAGTTACAATTCAGTTGACCCAATCCTAGTATTAGAAGCATTTGAGGGAGAAGCAGCAGTTAACACTCTAGGTGAAATAAATGAAGAAACTATTAATAGACATCTGGCTTATCCTGTATTTTCTGGACTAGGAAAAGTTAAGGGTGTATTTTATATGACCTCTGATTTAAAAGATATTTATGCAACTGTAAATGAATCTAGGATAATTTTAACTAATGCTACCTTATTAGCCTTGGTTATAACCATATTTATAGGATTTTTTATTGCTAGCTCTATTACAGAGCCTATTAGGGATGTGACAAAAAAGGCTGAAGAAATGTCAATGGGAAACTTCAATCAATTTGTAGAAGTGAAATCTAATGATGAAATTGGTCAATTAGCAGGTATGTTTAACCATTTAACATTAAAATTAAATGACACACTACGGGATATGGATTTAGAAAGAAGCAAGTTAGACACTATCTTTAGTTATATGGCTGAGGGAGTAATTGCCATAGACAAACATGGCAAACTTATACATGCTAATCCAATTGCTATGAATATATTGGACTTTAATGAAGAAGATATTTCTACTAATATACCACTGGATTTAAAAAGTGTTAATCTTAGAGAGTTGAACTATGATGAAATAGATACTTTAGAAGGAGATGAAGTTGCAGAAATCAACTCTGAAGTATACAAAGTAAAATATGCACCATTTAAAAATGATTTAGGAGATATAGGGGGTATAATAGTAGTATTCCAAGATATAACCGTTGAGCACAAATTAGATATTATGAGAAAGGAATTTGTTGCAAATGTAAGTCATGAATTAAAAACACCTATAACTACTATAAAAAGCTATGCAGAAACCTTATTAGAAAGAGATTTGGATGAAAGTACAAGTCAAAAGTTCTTAACTGTAATAGACAATGAATGTGATAGAATGGCCAGACTTGTAAAAGATTTATTGCAATTATCAAATTTGGATTATAAAAAAACCAATTGGAAAAGAGCAGAGATATCTTTAGGGGATACGCTAAATGATATTATCTCAAAACTAGATTTATTATTTAAAGAAAAAGATCAAAAAGTTGTAACAAATATACAGGAAAATATGGAGAATATTGTAGTAGATAAGGATGGAATAGAACAGGTCATCCTAAATATAATATCAAATGCAATAAAATACACAGACAAGCATGGAGAAATAGAGATTCAATCCTATCAAAATGAGGACAATTTGATTATAAAAATAAGCGATAACGGCATTGGAATACCAGAGGAAGATCAGGAAAGGATATTTGAAAGATTTTATAGAGTAGAAAAGGGAAGAAGTAGAGAATTAGGTGGAACTGGTTTAGGATTAGCTATTGCAAAGGAAATTATTGAGGCTCATGATGGGCAAATCATTTTAAAAAGTCAATCTGGACAGGGTACTACTGTTGAGTTACACCTTCCTTGCCATACAATGTAACTATGTCTTAATTCTATTGTAACAAGACTGTAATAAAGATAATATATAATAAAATTGTATCAAAGTATGTGAAAGGAGGTAAATTTATGTTTAAACGCATCATTGCTAGTATATTACTAGGTTTAATGCTTATGACAATGACTAATTTTTCATATGCAACACCTATTACTATTACTGCAAAAGAAAATGTAAAGATTGACTTATCAAAGTACGAAATATTAACACCTGAGAAACCATTATATTCTACTGACAATAAAAACTTGCAATTAAACGGCAAAGCACCATCAGGATCAGAAGTTAAAATAGAAGTTTTTGGAACCACAGATTTAACTAAGAGAAATTTTAATTTAACTAAATTACCTTCTGAGAAGGATTATATACAGGTGATTAATGAAGTAACAACATCAGGGAATATGGGATTTTTTCAAAAACAAATTGAACTGGTTATGGGTATAAATAAGATAATAATTGATTTTGGATTAGAAGATGTAAATCCAGTTGAAATAATAATCTATGTTTATGACAAATCAGTGGCCCAAGGAGCTATTAATATAACTAAAGAAGTAAGAATTAGCAATTTAATACCTCTACTAACAAAATAATACTTACCTAGAAAAGGAGATGATTTTAATGAAAGAAAAGCTTAAAACTTTTCTACTCTTTTCTTTGGTAAGTATTAGTATTCTTATTACGCAAAAGTTGTGGATGAAGCTGCCTACAGACTTTTTAAAAACTATTACCGAGAATAGACCGGTAGTTTCCACATCCTATGCCATATCAGATATGATAGCGCCAAACAAATATTTACTGAATTTTGATCAGGAAAATCATACTTTAGTATATGATGATTCAAAATATGGACTTTGGTCTGCTTCAAAAACCAATTTAAAACAAATGTTTGAATCTAAAACAGTTGAATTTAAAGATATATCTTATGAAGATTATATTGATTATGAAAATGATAAATCTGTAATTTTTTACTTTCCTGAAGAAATATCCAGCTATATACTTGCTAAAGCTTGGAACATAAAGAAATCAAATGATATTGTGGACACTATACCCAGTATAAGTAGTATATATATTTACTTGGGCAAGGGTGAGCCTTTTTTTGTATTGACAGGAATGGATAAGAGAATTATTATCCGGGATATCAATATAGATACAGAATTATTAAAGGAAGAAATTAATATTATAGAAAATGAAAAAGAATATCCAAACTATTATTCTATGAGGGAAAGATTGGATACAGATAATGATACCTATGTACTTTTTAAAACAAACAATCTTTTGCCTAAGGTTACTGTAACAAATGAAATAGCTATAATGGATGAAACACAAAAAAACAACCTGGCAAAAAGATTTTTTAATAAGGAAATAGGGTTCATAAGGGAAATAGTAGAAGCCAATGGCTCTACCATTTATATTTATGATCAGAAGGTTTTAAAATTAAATTCAAATGGTACTCTTGAATACTTTCATGGCTTAGAAGAACCTGTGAAAGAGAGAAACTTCTATCAAAGTCTTTCAGCTGCAGCAGACTTTATATCCCAAAAGACAGGAGTCCAAAAGGGAATGTATTTATCTAAGTCTGAAGAAATTGAAATTGATGGAAATGATGGATATAGACTTAGTTTTAAGTACAGAGTTAGAGGAATACCAGTTATTCTAGGAAATCTTCAGGTCGATGAATATATACAATTAGATGTATTTAAGGATCATATAAGAAATTACAAACAATATGTAAGAAAAGATATGAGTTTAACACCAAATACAGCTATAGAAAATAGACCAATGTTAACATCCTATGAAATATTAGATTTAAATAGTGAAACATTAAAAAATAGATATTTAATGAATAATAGCTTTGAACAAGGTATGGAGGAAGCTGCACAGATAAAAACAGTATTAAACTCAATAAGGGATATAACTCTTGCCTATTATGATCCTTGTTTAAAAGATAAAGAAGAAAGGTTAATAGGAGTATGGGCTATTAGGCTACAAGACAGAATACTGGCCTTTGATGCTTATACAGGTTCCTTGGTATATGAAGATAATTAGGTGGTGAAACTATGGATTGGGGCAAAGCTAAAAATGTTTTAATAATTGCTTTTATTGCTATTAATATTTTAATGGGTTATGTTTTGATCCTGAAGAATCAAGAAGTGGATGCTACTAACAGCCCAGATTTTATTCAACAAGCAGAAGAATTATTAAATAACAAAGACATACAAGTAAATACAGATATACCAAATATCAATCCAAAACTTTCAGCATTAACTGTGGTTTATGAGAACATGAAACCAGAACAAGTTAATAAAAACTTTTTTAATAGCAGAGGATATGTTTCTGCACAAGGGGAAGAATTAGCAGAAATAAGCTTAGAAGATGAGTCCGTGTCTATTTTGAATAAAAAATTAATAATATATGAATCCAACTCATCAGAGAATAAGTATCCTAATTTAAATGAAGAAGATGTAATTCCAATTGCTAAGGGATTTCTTACAGAGAAAGGATATAATATAGAAGATATGAAGATTTCTTTTATAAAGAAAGTTTCAGACTACTATTATGTGGAATTTTCAAAAATATATAATGATATATACTTAGAATCTGCTTTCACTAATATTCAGATTAATTCCAGTGGTGTTATAAAAATGGAAAGAATGTGGCTAGATGTAAAAGAAGAAGGAGAAAATTTAATTGCCATAAGTCCTGCAGCAAAAAGTATATTAGCTTTATTAAGTATGAAAGAAGTATATGGAAAAACTATAGTTGATATTTCTCATTGTTATTATTTTAATCCTGGAAAGCATGATTATATAGATGATCCATTGGAGGCAAAACAAGGTAGGGCAATACCTGCATGGAGAATACAATTTGAAGATGGATACAAAGTAATTATAGATAATTATTAGAGTTGGCCAATAGGCCTTCTTTTTTTTATACTACTATACTATAATGGAAGGGTAAAGATGAATGGGGGAATTAAATTGGGAATAAAGTTTTGTTCACTATCCAGTGGAAGTGATGGCAATTGCCAATATATAGAAACTGGTAATAGTAGAATATTAATAGATGCAGGATTTAGCGGCAAAAAAATTGAAGGTTTACTATCATCTATTGGAGTATGTCCTACCACATTAGATGGGATATTTGTAACTCATGAACATATAGATCATTCTAGAGGAGTAGGAGTACTTTCTAGACGATATGATGTGCCTATATTTGCCAATAATAATACTTGGATAGGTATGAATTCTACTATAGGTAAAATAAAAGAAAAAAATACTCGCATATTTAATACAGATGACTATATAGATGTAAAGGATATTACTATAAATCCTATTTTAGTAAGCCACGATGCAAGAGAACCTGTTGGATATATTATTTTTTATAAAAATGTGAAAATAAGTATTATAACAGACACAGGTTGGGTAAATGATAAGATAATAAGTAGAATAAAAGATTCTAACTTTTACCTTATGGAATCTAATCATGATGTTGATATGTTAAGAAATGGGACCTACCCATGGCCACTAAAACAAAGGATATCAAGTCAACATGGACACTTATCCAATGATGATGCTGCTGAAGCACTAGGTGATGTGCTTTCTGGCAACGGAGAGACTGTATTGCTGGCTCATTTAAGTCAAGACAACAATAGACCAGACTTAGCTTACGAAACTGTTAGAAGGGGTATAATGAGCTTAGGATTAGACGTGGATAATGATATGTGCTTAGAATTATCATTTAGAGGAAAAGCCACAAAGATTTTTACTCTATAAGGAGAGGAATAATATGGATAACTATAATTATCAAAGTTACAATAAACCACCTAAAAGAAGAAGGGGACCCTCATATATAATAGTAGCTATAATAGCTAGTATAATAGGTGGATTAATAAGTAGCTATATTGCCCCTAATTACCTTTATGGCAGATATATACCTATACCTGCCATATTTACAAACCAAAATCAACAACCACAACAACAAATACAAATCTCAACAAGGGAAGATATTACATCAGTAACAGCTGTTGCAAAAAAGGCAATAGGTTCTGTGGTTGGAATTACAACAGTTCAAGTACAACGGGATTGGATATTTGAAAAAGAAGTTCCAGGAGTAGGGTCAGGAGTTATAGTAGATAGCAACGGATATATCTTAACCAATTCCCATGTAATAGCAGATGGACTTGCAAAGCGGATAACAGTATTATTTGAAAATGGTGATAACTTAGAAGGTACTGTACTATGGTTTGATCCAACTATAGATTTAGCCATAGTAAAAGTCAATATTACCAATGCTCATGTAGCTGATTTTGGAGACTCTGATAAACTAGAAATAGGAGAGTTGGCTGTAGCAATAGGAAATCCACTGGGACTGGAGTTTCAAAGATCCGTAACTTCAGGGGTAATAAGTGGACTTCACAGGTCAGTTAGAACAGATCAAAGAACTATTATAGAAGACTTAATCCAAACCGATGCTTCCATTAACTTTGGAAATAGTGGAGGACCTTTATTAAATAGTGAGGGAAAAGTTATAGGTATAAATACTGCAAAAATAAGCGGCGGAGAAGGCTTAGGATTTTCCATACCAATAAATTTAGCAAAGCCAATTGTAGAAGAAGTAATTAAGAATGGAAGCTTTAATAATGTATATATTGGATTTAGAGGAGTAGAAGTAGAATTATATGAAAGACAATATGGTGTAAAACTAAAAGCTGAAAGTGGAACTGTAATAACTGAAGTATTTGAGGGATCTGCAGCTGCTGCAGCGAATTTAAGACCTCTTGATGTTATAGTAGAATTTGACGGGGAACCTGTGGATACTATGATCAGCCTTAGAAAAATGCTTTATAAATACAAACTTGGTGATGGAGCAACTTTAACTATTAATAGAGATGGAGAAATAAGCAAAGTAGAGATTGTTTTCAAAGAATTCTAAAATTTTAAGGGATGACAGATTGTCATCCCTTTCATAATGGAATAATGAGCAGCTGTAAGGAACAAGGCCCTCCAAAAAAATGTAGGGAGCGACGCCTGGTCGATTCGGATATGTTATAATATAAAAAACAAATGAAAAGAGGACCAAAATGAATATAAATATAATATCCATAGGTAAAATAAAAGAAAAATACATACAAGAGGGAATCAGAGAATTCTCTAAAAGACTGTCTCGTTATTGTAAACTAAATATTATAGAATTAGAAGATGAAAAAGCTCCTGAGACTCTATCAGAAAAAGATATGACAATAGTTAAAGCTAAAGAAGGAGAAAGAATATTAAACAAAATCCCTTCAAATTCATTTGTAATAGCATTGGTTATAGATGGCAAGCAATTGACGTCAGAAGCATTAGCTGAAAAAATTGAAGAGATTATGGTAAATGGTCAAAATAATATTACTTTTATAATAGGTGGATCCTTAGGCCTATCTCCAGAAGTGATTAGCATAAGTGACTTTAAACTATCTTTTTCTAAAATGACATTCCCTCATCAATTAATGAGGTTGATCTTATTGGAACAGATATATAGAGCCTGGAGAATAAATAAAGGAGAACCCTACCATAAGTAGGCTTATAATAACTCTCCATATCTTTTCACATAAATATTTTTCATTATTTGAACAAGTGCTAAATAAGCAATTACTGTTATAATCAGCATCCACCAAGCACTCATTGGTAGTGGTGCTAATCCAAGTAGCTCTCCTAATTTTGTATAAGGGGCTACTGAACCTACGATTATTCCAAGAGAAGTAATGGTAGTCATTATAAAGGATGCATTACTTTCTATGAATGGTATCTTAGGGGTTCTTAAAGTATGGAGTACAAGGGTCTGTGTCCATAATGAAACTATAAACCAAGATGATTGAAAAACAGCTATAAATAGAACTTTTTGTCCTGGGTCTAAGGACCCGTAACTTCCTCCTGCAATAGATGGAGCGATTAGGAAAAAACTAATCAAGAAAGTTGTTATATCAAAAATTGAACTAGTTGGACCAAACCAAACCATAAATTTTCGAATACTTGCTGCTTCCCATTTCTTAGGTTTATTAAGATATTCTTCATCCATATTATCCCATGGAATAGACATTGATGAAATTTCATAAATTAAGCCTAGAAATAATAGTTGGATTGGCAACATTGGTAAAAATGGTAAGAAAAGACTAGCAAGTAGTACAGAAAACACATTACCAAAATTTGAACTTGTAGTTGCTTTAATATATTTCATTGTATTACCAAAAATCTTTCTACCTGATAATATACCCTGCTCTAAAATCATTAAGTCTTTTTCAAGTAAGATAATATCAGCTGATTCTTTTGCAATATCAACTGCATTATCTACTGATATACCTACATCTGCGGCTCTAAGGGCAGGTGAATCATTGATTCCATCACCTAAGAATCCTACTACATGTCCATTGCCTCTTAAGATACCAACCAATCTGGATTTTTGGGTGGGATTTAATTTAACAAATAAATCATGTTCTTCAACAATTATTTTTAATTCATCATCTGTTTTATTCATTAGTTTTTCACCTGAGATGACCCTATTTGTAGGCAAACCAACTTGATTAGCAACTGCAATAGTTACTAATTCAGTGTCTCCT
>CAYZDC010000051.1:0-11511 GCA_964477045.1 uncultured Tissierellaceae bacterium
ACACCTCCCTATATTCGAGAGTTACATATTTAGGGTAACTTTCTATAACCGATTTAATTCCAATTTCTAATGTTTTTAATATTATTTCCGTTTTTTCTAAAGTCTTTCCTTCTATTATTTTAGGTAAAATTACATCTAAGTATCCAGAAGGTTCATCAATAGTATAATTAATTTCATTTTCATTTAGTCCAGACAAATGCATTAGACCATTTAAGGCTGTATAAGCCAATACTGATACAGCTGAGCAAACTATGTCTTCTCCATGAGAACTATAATTTGCATGTCCTGATATATTATATCTAACTATATGGTCTTGTTCATTTTTAAAAATCTTAACTTTAATCATAATTAGCCAACTATCTTTTCAATTTTAACTTTTGTGAAAGGTTGTCTATGACCTAACTTTCTTTTAGAATTCTTTTTAGCTTTGTATGTGAAAACAACAATTTTCTTAGCTTTTCCTTGTTCCAACACGCTACCTTCTACACTAACTCCTTCAACATAAGGCTTACCAGCTTGTAAATCGCCTTCCTTTGATACTAAAAGAATTTTATCGAAGTTAACAGTTTCGCCTTCTTCAGCTTGAAGTTTTTCTACAAAAACTACATCGCCTTCTTGCACTCTATATTGTTTACCACCAGTTTCTATAACAGCATACATATAATATTGCACCTCCTCTAACCCAGTCTCGCCGATATCAGGTGACTATGCTTTAATACCTACATCGAGCGGCTCTACACCCAAATATACTACCAAATTTACAGGCTCTTGTCAATACTTATTATTTTTGAATTCTCCCACTACCTTTACAAGTAGGACAAATTGTGGAGATTCGAGTTTCTAAGGTAGATCTAATTCTTTTTCTTGTAATCTCTACTAAGCCTAGATTTGTCATTCCGGCTACATTTGGCTTGTTTCTATCCTTTGATAAATTAGCATATAAGGCAGATAAAACCTTAGTAATATGATTTTCATTTTTCATATCTATAAAATCTACTATTATAATTCCACCTATATCTCGCAGTCTAATTTGTCTTAAAATTTCCTCTGCAGCTTCTATATTGGTAAGTAAAACTGTTTCCTCAAAGGAATAATCACCAACGTACTTTCCAGTATTTACATCTATGGCAGTTAGTGCTTCAGTTTCATCTATTACAATATGACCCCCACTAGGAAGGGTGACTTTTCGATTTATTGCCTGATTTAAATCCCCTAGTAATTTTGGATCATTTTCCATGGAAAAATTGGTATCCAATACAATCTTTTTACCTAAATCATATGAAAAATAATCTTCTAATAATAGCAGTTTATCATATATATCAACATTATTTACTATTATTCTATGGTTTTTATCATTAAAGCTATCTCTTACTATTTGATAAACCAGTTCTAATTCTCTATACAATAATTTAGGGCAAGGCAGGAAATTTATTTCTCTTTGAATTCTACTATATATATCCAACAATTTATTGTATTCCTGAATCAATAAAGATTCATCCACTTCCTCTGCCATAGTTCTAAAAATCAAACCCATATTATCTTTTATAATCTTTTTACCTAATATTTTTAACCTGCTTACAGCTTTTAAACCAGAAATTTTCCGTGAAACATTTATTTGATTTGAAAATGGAGTTAGTACCAAGTATCTTCCAGGTATGCTTATTCTCCTGGTGACTTTAGGCCCCTTTTTGCTTTGTCCTTCTTTTACAACCTGTACGATTATTTCTTGTCCACCTTTTAATACCTCATTGATTTTATACTTTTTCTTACTCCTTATTTGATCTGGATTAAGGGCATCATTTACATTTAAATATGCATTTTTACCTTCACCAATATCTACAAATGCAGCTTCCATACCCTCTAATACATTTTCAATTCTGGCTCTATAAATATTTCCTACTAATTTTTCCCGGTTTTCTTCTCCAATATAATATTCTACTAATCTGCCTTCTTCTACTATACCAACTTTACTGATTCCATCTACAGAATCTATGAAAATATAATCCATAAAATCCCCTCATTTATATTGGCTTATATATAGAATTAATTCCTTCTATATATAGACCTAATCTTTTAAGCATTACTGACTCCATATCTATGGCTAGATTATTATCTCGGTCCATAGCTTCAATAAAATCTAAAGGTCTTAAAGTACCAGTTTCACTTGAGCTTAAAAGCGCATTTATAGTGATTAAATCCTGGCTTATATGGATGACTTCAACTTCTTTAATCAAGCACCGAATGTTTTCCTCTATGACTATCTTGCTCTTCTTTCTCTTCCTCAGTCTGCTAATAAGGATTTGCTCATTTTCTAACCAAGCCTGTATAATAATATCTAGTTCTTCTTTTGACATGTTTTTTTCAGTTTTAAATTTGATTTCATATTTTGCTAAATCTAAAATTGCAGATACTGATTTTGTATCTTTAGTATATTCAGCTCTTAATATTCTTATATCATCAGGAAGAACCGCATTCATAGAGTGGATAAATTCTCTTATATCCATTTCTTCAATAAGATCTATATCCATATATTCTTCAATGCTTTCTACCCCTAAACTTAAGGGATTTGCAACAGAGAATTTTGGTCTAGGATTAAATCCTTTTGAATAATTCAACTTTATTCCGGCTCGATTAAAGCACCTTTGAAATAATCTGAGTAAATCTAAATGTCCAATATATCTTAAATAATTTTCTTTAGTAAATACTACTCTTAAAATCAATTAAAAACACCTCTCATACTACAATCTATGATTCCACAATTTCCACAAGCTAGTCTACAATCCATGGTTGTGGCTGCCTTAAGGGATTTTAAGTATTCCTTTTTAAGAAACTCTTTACTAACACCTGGATTTATAAAATCCCAAGGTAATACTTCATCTAATTCTCTGGCACGTCTACTATAGAAATCACCATCTATATTAGATTCTTCCAAAGCTTCCATCCATAAATCAAATCTAAACTGATCTGACCAACCATCATATTTACAACCTTTTTCCCAAGCTTTGATTAAAACATTAGAAAGCCTTCTATCTCCTCTAGCAAAAATACCTTCTAAGTAACTTAGATTTACATCTGAATAATTAAAGTTGACTTTTCTATCTCTTATACTGGTTTTAACCAAACTGATTTTGTGATTAAATTCTTCAATAGAATTTTGGCTTACCCATTGGAAAGGAGTAAAAGGCTTAGGAACAAAACAACCAGTACTCACTGTTACTCCAAAGCTTCCCTTTTTACTTTCATTAGGTCTATTAAAATATATATCTCTAACTAAGTAAGACATATCTTTGATTCCCATAAGGTCTTCCTCAGTTTCTGTTGGTAAACCTACCATAAAGTACAATTTAACCCTAGACCATCCTTCGTTAAAGGCATAAGTAACTGCTTGAACCAGGTCCTCTTGGTTTACCCCCTTGTTTATAACATCTCTTAATCTTTGACTACCGGCTTCAGGAGCAAAGGTAAGCCCACTTTTTTTTACTTTTTCAATTTCTTTTAATATATCTATACTAAAACTATCTAATCTTAAAGAAGGCAATGAAATCCCTATATTATCTCCTTCAAACCTATCCATTAAATCAGATATCAAAATATTTAGAGATGAATAATCACATGAACTTAAAGAAGAAAGGGAAATAGTATCGTATCCTGTAGATGCAATTAGCTTTTCTGCTAATTCAACTAGTCTTTCTGTAGACTTTTCTCTTATGGGTCTGTAAATCATTCCTGCTTGGCAAAATCTACATCCATGGGTACAGCCTCTAAACATTTCTAATATAACTCTATCATGTATTGTTTCTATAAATGGTACTATCATAGTTTCAGGTGCAAACATGGTATTAACATCTTCTACCATAACTTTGTTAATCACAGTAGGTACACCTTCTACCAGAGGATACATATTATTTATGGTTCCATTTTCATTGTAGTCTACTCTATAGAAAGCGGGTACATAAATACCATGGAATTGTGCTATCTCTTTTAAGAAATTATTTCTATCCCAGTGTCCATCTTTATGAGCTTCATAAGTTTTTAATACCTTTAAAAGGATCTCTTCTCCTTCTCCAATTACAAAAAAATCAAAGAAATCTGCTATTGGTTCTGGGTTATAAGCGCAAGGCCCTCCTCCTACAATAAAAGGATAATCCTCATTTCTATCCTTAGCTAGTAAAGGGATATGGGATAAATCTAAAAGATTTAAAATATTTGTATAACTCATTTCATATTGAAGGGTAAATCCTAAGAAATCAAAGTTTTTTACTTCTTCTTTATTTTCCAGAGTATAGAGAGGCAGCTCTTCTTTTCGCATTTCTATTTCCATATCAACCCAAGGAGAAAATACTCTTTCACAAGCATAGTTGTCTACACTGTTTATTAAATTATATAAAATGTGCATGCCTAAGTGACTCATTCCAACTTCATAAATATCTGGGTATGAAAATGCAAATTTTACTTTGATTTTGTCCAAGTCTTTTTTTACTGAGTTTTGCTCCATACCAATATATCTAGCAGGTTTATCTACTTTCTTTAAAACTCTATTTAATTTATCTATATTTATCATTCATTATCACCTTTCTTTATATACTAGTTTATATAATATCATCTTTTTTGATATATACAACTAAATAAATTTCTCTAAATATTTGGAAAATAAAAACTCTAACCTTAAGCTAGAGTTTTTATTTTAATTATTATCTTTATCTTTAATTTTTTTTATAGGTATATTTGCAACTAATGCTGATACTGGTGAATCATTTCCATCTCTTTTCATTCTGGTTAATTTAATATCTAAACCATCCTCATCTATTTCTGCATATTCTGAGATGATCCTAATTATATCTCCTTTAATCATTTCTAGTAGTTTAGGTGATAAATCAGACCTATCGTGAACTAAGACTAACTTAAGTCTTTCCTTTGCAACATTCTTACTTTTTTCCTTTTTCCTACCGAAAAATTTAAAAAATTCCAAGACCATCCCTCCTTATTTGCCAAAAATTAATTTTAGAATTTTACTAAATTTACCTTCTGTATCGACCTCTAAATCTAAAAAATCTATTTCTTGTCCTACCAATCGACCTGTAATATTTCTATAAGCTTTTCCTGATCTTGCTTTGTCATCAATAACTACTGGTTCACCTTTATTAGTGGATATTACAATTGCTTCGTCATCAGGAACTACTCCAAGTAAATCTATGGCTAAAATATCTATAATATCTTCTATACTCATCATATCTCCACGCTTTACCATATCCGGTCTAATCCTATTTATAATTACCTTCGGGTTATGTAAGCCTTTAGCTTCCAATATTCCTATTACTCTATCAGCATCTCTTACAGCTGATATTTCTGGTGTTGTAACAATTATTGCCATATCTGCACCAGCTATTGAATTTTGAAAACCCTGTTCTATACCTGCAGGAGAATCTACGATAATAAAATCATGACTTTTTTTTAATTCATTTATTAATTCCAACATTTGCTCTGGACTTATTGCTGATTTGTCTTTAGTTTGAGCCGCTGGCAATAAATATAGTTTTTCATATCTTTTATCTTTGATCAAAGCTTGTTTTAATCTGCAGTTTTTCTCTACAACATCTATTATATCATATACAATTCGATTCTCTAGACCCATTACAACATCTAGATTTCTAAGTCCAATATCAGCATCAATTATTACAACGGATTGACCTAGCATAGCTAGCCCTGTCCCAATATTTGCACTGGTAGTAGTTTTTCCAACCCCACCTTTTCCTGAAGTAATAACTAATGCTGTTCCTAGCTTTTCAGTACTCATCTAATTTCCCCCTTTTATTTATTAGGTAAATATGGCTCAATAATAACTTCTCCATTATTGATTTTAGCAATTTCTGGTAATCTATATTGTGAAATATCACCATCTGGTGGCCTAACAATTATATTATTAATCCTTAATTGAGTAGGTAATAAATTATAAGCTGCAACTACTGAACCTGGATGTCCTCCCAATCCTGCATGGGCTACTCCTCTAAGAGTTCCAAGAACTATTATGCTTCCACTGGCTTTTAGTATAGCACCTGGGTTCACATCTCCTATTATAACAATATTCCCATCATAATCAACCTCTTGGCCAGATCTTAGAGTGCCATAAACAAATTTTGTTATGCCTTCATCAATTCCTTGAAAACCTTCCTCCTGAATAGTCTTCTCAACAATCGGTTCATCTTCAATGATTTGAGTGTTTTTAATATAATCAGGTAACTGTCCCAAATCTATATCAAATCCATATTTATATTTTAGGATTAATTTAACTTCTAATGCATCATCATGGGATAATTCTTCAGCTTTTATACCTAAAAATTTTGCCCCTTTAAAAAAAGATATAGAATCTTTTAATTTAATATCTAATTCAGACACTACACTTTTTAAATCCTGGCCTTTAATATTAATATATACTCCTTCTTTTACTCCTTTAAAACTAACTAGTTCACTTTTCAACTATAAATACCTCCAATAAGCAACTCTCAACTTATTATACTATTATTAACCCAATACTACTATAGTTATTCTACTTTTTTTGCTCTTTTAGCCTATTTATAGACTTTACTCAGATAATTTATTATTAAAGGGCAAACTTTCTTTGGTCTCAGTCTTGTTAAGACCTAGATATTCAGCCATTATATCTCTTACCATAGGACCAGCAGCTCCTCCTGTGCCTCCCTGAAATATTACCGCCGCAACAGCGATTTCAGGATCTTCGTATGGAGCAAAACCTACAAACCAGGCAAAGTCATCATAAGTATCCCCAGTTGATGGATTAATACCACTTTTTTCAGCTGTACCTGTTTTACTACCTACATTAATAGGGAAATCAGCAAAAGTCTTTCTTGATGTACCATCATCAGATACCATTAACATACCCTTTTTTATATGTTCTAGGTTTTCATAATTATTTAATTCTATCCTTTGTGTATCAACTTTATGAACATATGAAGTTACAGAATTGTTGTAATTTTTTATGCTATCTACTAAAGTTAATTCATGATTGTATCCACCATTTGCTATAGTAGCGATATAGTTAGCCATTTGTATAGGTGTATATGCTGATAATCCTTGACCTATTGTAACATACAAAGTATCACTTATATTCCAGCTTGAGTAGTTTAAATAAGTATATTTAATCTTATCTGCTAGTCCAGCTTTTTCACCTCTTATTTTTTTCTCAGGTTCAATTCCTAGACTAGTTAAACGTCTTATTACTTCATTTCTAGTTAAAACTTCTTCTAGTTCAACCCAACTTATTATTTCACTTACTATTTCTTTTTTACTTTCATCATCTAATACTATATCATCTTTTAAATAATTTTCTAAATCTCTATTTAAATAATTTTTCAACATAGCCTTAGTACCAATTGCTTTTGCCTGAGGATTTGGTACTCCTCCAGAAGTTTCAGAAGGAATTCCTATTTCTATACCAGTTTTATCATTTAAACCTAATTTTTTTGATATATCTACAATGTCTTCAATTTCCAACTTCATTCCTAATTGTTCTCCAGTTCTTTGATTTTCTCCAAGTGCTAAAGAATAAAAATAATAGTTACAGGAATCTCTTAGGGCTTCGTAAACATTTTCATATCCATGGGTAGATTTATAGTTAGTCCATAATAAGCACCTAAATCTACTTGTTCCAATATCTACATAACCCATGTCTCTTATTTTTTTATTTGGATCCAAGCCTTTTTCTAAAGCTGCCAATGCAGTAACCATTTTAAAAGTTGAACCAGGTTGTACAGAAGTTTGTGTTGCAATATTGTATAAGGGTCTAGGGGCTAAGGGATCTTTCTCATTTTCTGGAAACAAACTATTCCAATCAGTGGTTGAAATCCCAGTTGCAAATAAATTTAAATCATAAGAAGGATAACTAACCATTGATACAACTTGTCCTGTTTTAACATCAATAGCTACTACAGCTCCAGATGTTGCATTTATATAGGGTCGCTTTTTAGATTTACTAGTCTCAAATTGAAAGTCTCCCCAAGGGCTTTCATAAACTCCACCTTGTTGAATTTTCTTTAAAGTCTGTTCTAAAGCTTTTTCTGCCACCTGCTGAAGCTTTATATCTGTAGTTAAATACAAGGTGTTGCCTGGGACAGGTTTTATTTCTTCTATTACCTTTGTTGTATTTCCTACTACATCAACTTGAACTCTTTTAACTCCAGTTTTCCCTCTTAATTCATCTTCAAAGTTTTCTTCAATTCCAGTCTTACCTATTATGGCAGAAGGAGAATAATCTTTTTCTTCCACATATTTCTTAACTTCACTGGCTTGTGCAATGTTACCTAAGTAGCCTATTATATGAGCTGCTGAGCTGCCATATGGATAATATCTTACTGGTTCAATAGATATGTTTATACCAGGTAAGTCCATTATTCCCTCTTCTATTCTGGCAACAGTAGAATCTTTAATTCCATAAGCTATATTTATAGGCTGGTATGCTAAATGACCTTGTTTATTTAATTGATCATATATATTAAATATTGCTCGAGTTTCATATTTGCTTAAATAATTTTCTATTTCATAGTTTTCTTTTAATTTTAAGAAAGTATCTTCAATAGAAGTATTTTCATCAATTTTCTTTGATGAATACCAATTTTTTAAATTATTAATAGCTACATATTCGAAATCTTTAGCTATTGATATTCTAGGATTTATACCATCATTTAGAAGTTGTGCTTGGGCATGGGTTTTTATGTTTTCTGAAATTATAAATTCATCTATAACTCCAGCTTTATCAGCATAGTCTATTGTTAAATCTATAAGATTTGTATTCCCTATCTCTAAATCTCCAGTATATTTGTAAATAACACCATTCTTGTCTTCTGATAATTCAATACTAATAGGTATATCATGATTTTTTTCCTTAATCATATCAATTAAAATATTTCCAGGAATTATTATATCTTTTTCATCATTATTTGTATTAATAGCTTTGTCCAAAAAATTCTTTAATGAAACTTCTTTAAATAAATTTATAAAATCTTCTTTTGCTGATGATTTCATAGTTATTCCTGGATTGCTTTTGATAAGGCTTCTTTTTTGTTTGAGATATTCTTCTTGAAAACTAATAGTATAATCTTCTAAAGCAATATTAGGGATTAAACCTTTTTCATTTAATAAATTATAAGTTAATAATCTGGATATTGAATTATCTATAATCTTTCGGATTATTATTTTATCCTCATTTACTAATTTTACTATTGATTCAATAGGTGGTAAATCTTCAGGTATGTTATTTTCATGCTTCCAATTAGAAATGTTGTCATCTTGGTTGAATTGAACAATTAGCTGATTCCTATCTAGATTAATATTAATAGGGATTTCTATACCCTTACTCTTAAAAGCATTAATAGCCCTATTTATAGTGGTAAATTGATAGTGTTCTTCATAACTATTATGTACATAATAGGTGGATAAAATTTCTGCTAGCAATTCGTTTTCTATAATAGTTTCAATTATTTTGTCTATGGGATAAATATTTTCATATATATAGTCACTTTCATTTTTATAACTATATACATTAAGTTCTATTGGAAACTCATCTTGAACATTGGTCCCATCTTCTTCTAATAATCTTATTAACTTAAGTATTCCATTGTTCTTTGCTTTTACATCCTTAATATTCAACTCATCCTTTAGTAACTGCACTGTAAAAGTAGGTTTATTACCCGCAAGTAGCCGACCATATCTATCTCTAATTTCTCCTCTAGGGGGTGTTATTTGAATTTCTTTTAATCTTTTATTGTCAGAAATATCCCTGTAATAATCACCTTCAGCAATTGTTAATATAGCTAGCCTAAAAGATAAAACTATCATCAAAATAGCTAGTATAAAAATTACAATATTGTATCTATTCTTTATTTTATCTAGAAAGTTCATTTAGATCACCCCTATCTTTTCCCAAATCTTAAAGTAGGTTCAGCAAAGATTTTACCTACAAGTTTATATACTATTATAGCTACTACCACATTGTATATAATTTCTATAAGTAATATTTCTTTTAAAAATATTAAAAATGGAACCTCTATTGCCAGAAAAAACATGAAAAAGAAGTATAGAAAATTATAGAATATGGTACCTAGTATGGTAAATATTACAGGAGCGACAATATTCTCTCGAGCCAAGGTATCCTCTAGGGACCCAATTAAATAACCAATAAAAAAATATATAAATGCGGTAACACCTATGGTTGTAGAAAAAATCATATCTTGTATTAGCCCTATAGCCATACCAACAAAGCCACCGTAATATCTTCCCTTATTCAAGCTTATCATTATAATAAAAATAAGAGCTGTATTAGGTACAACTCCAAAGATAGCAAATGATGGTAAAATTGTACTTTGTAAGATAAAATTAACTATTACCATTATTATTATTATAAAAATATTCATGTAAATCCCTCAAATCAATTTGATATAATCATAACTCTTTGTAATTTCTTAAAATTTATTGCAGGTTTAACAATTACTGTTTTTATTAAATCTTCTACATCGTCAATTACTTCCTCTATTTCTCCAATATAAACATCTTTAATAAAAGAGTCCCCTAAGCCTGAGGTATATAACTTATCTCCCACTATAACATCTGATTTACTGTCAAACAAATACCCGCTTATTATACCATCTATACTCCCGTTTAATATTCCTCCATCTTGAGTTCTCACATTTTTAAATGCAATTTTGTTACGCTCATCTATTATGGTAACTACTTTAGACCAATTAGGACCCACATCTATTACTCGCCCTACTATACCTTCTTGAACTAAGTTTTGTTCAATTTCAAAACCAGTTACTACTGTATCCCCATTTTTTATTCCATGATTACTACCCTTATCTACTACAAAGCGATTATACCAATTACCAGGCTCTTTACTGGTAATTTGAGCCTGAATAAAGTTATGAGATGAACTTTGTATAAGCCGAGCTTCATTTTTTAAGTAATCACTCATTCCAATTACATTTTTAAGTTCTAAATTCTCTTCTTCTAATTCCAACACTCTTATTTCTAAATTTATATTATCTTCTTTTAAGGTAGAAACATCCTTTATATTAATAAAAAAATTGGAAACTCCATTTTTTATATTCATAGTGACTTTGCTAATAGGTGTCAGCAAACTACCAAATGTTTTCTCAAACTTTGTTAGTTTCAATCTCTCTTTATTTGTATAGCCAATTATAAGAATTAGAATGATAGCAACACTAATTACTATCATCCTATCTTTGTATTTCCTGAAAAAATACATTTTATCACCACTTAGCCTAATCTTTTGTTATTGCTTATGGACTTCCTAAGAACATCAATGCTTTCCAACGCTTTACCTGTACCAATTGCTACACAATCCAGTGGATTTTCTGCAACATGGACTGGCATTCCTGTTTCACGAATAATAATTCTATCAATACCGTCTAAAAGTGCTCCTCCACCTGTTAGCATTATTCCTTGTTCAATAATATCAGAGGCAAGCTCTGGAGGAGTTTT
>CAYZDC010000052.1:0-11509 GCA_964477045.1 uncultured Tissierellaceae bacterium
ACCCTAGTAAGTATATTTTCTTCTACTAATCTTGTAAGGTAGATTGTAGGAATTCCTTCTTCTCTACAATACTGTGTTGTAATAATTCCATTATTATTTTTTAGATATTCGAGTATCTTATTTTTATAATTCATATAAACCTCCTTTGTTGCATTCATACTGATATTATATAGTTTTATCAGTTTAAATGCAACAAATTTAAAGCTAATTGCTTACAATTACATCTTTATTTATTGTACCATTATTAGATGCTGTAAACTCCATAATCTCTTCACTAATATAAATACATCTACTGTCGTTTCTATTCGTATATATTGTACTATGTCCGAATGAAAACGACAACCTTGTAAATATTTAAACTCATATTTCAGTATAAGCTTTCCAGATTAAAGAGTATGTTTTTAGTTTTTCACACTTGTATATCACTAAAAAACAAAATTATTCTTATTATTTCAGGCTATAATATTTATTTTAAAATATTATAAAATATTATAAATATACTCCATTTATCTCAAATATCAATAATCATTCTATAGCCGATAGAACCTTTTTAGAACCCTCGGGTATAAAATAAACCCCGAAACGGCTTCATTTAGCCATTTCAAGGTCTGAGGTTCTTATTACCACTCTATAATGCAAGTGGCCTATATTTACCTGTTATTTAAATATAAATTATATGTAAGAACCTATTTTTGGATGATTTTTATCATTATAAATCTTAAGAAATTCATAAAACCCATGAAGACCTCCCACATCTTCAGGAGGAGCTGTTTCTGCTCCATCTAGTAATGTTGGAAAACCAAAATAATAGTCATCAACTATATCTTCTAGTTTTACTAGAAATTCCCATCCATCTCCAAAATCATATTCATATTTAATTTCTTTAAGTTTTTCTATATAGCTATCAATTTTTAAAGTAGATGGTTTTCTAACTTCAATCTTAAGTCTTTCTTGATATGGGATTTCAAATTCTAAAAACTCTTCTGCCATTGACTTTAATCTTTCTTCATACATGCCCTTATTATTTTTATAGTGCTTATGTTCTAGATAAGCCTCTTCACTATTTGTTACAATAAGCTCTCCAAGATCAAATTCAAATAAATGATAGTCATCATAAGGATATCCACTTAGGAAATTTGTTACATTTTGAATTACATCATTTAGTCTATTAAATGTAGCTCCTGCTGGCATAATAACCTTTCTCCATATAAGTGGATCAGATCCAATAAGTTGAATATTAATAATATACGATTTCATGTATCTCCCTCCTAAATTAGTTACTATCCAATTGCAAAAAAGTAAATCCGGTTTAATTTTTTTAACTAAAAAGAATATATTTAGAGTCTTTATAATGACGTACATAAATTATTCTAATTTGTCTATTTCAGTTCTAGTTCCTTGATGGAAATACAATTTCCAATTGGAAGATTCCTTTTTCCATATAGAATTTCTCAGAGCTTTTATTTCTATATCTTTCTCGTATGAAATGTAATGAGCTATTATTATATCTTCCATCACTTTATTTATTTCGAAGGAAATTATTTCAATATTCTTATCTATATCTAAGTTGTTTAAATGCTTTATAATGGAATCTTTGTCAAAAACTTGTCCAGATTTACCAAACTCCTTAAATTCATGGTGAATCCGATTATTTAAATTTTCAATATCACCACAAAACTTTTTATTAAAAAAGTCCATTTCATATTCCAAAATCTGATGTTTTAAGCTCATTGATAATCCTCCTTTGATTTTACTTATACCCTTTTTATATCTTGTTACTTATTACATAAAATATGAATTTCGAATATTTGATAATCCTATTTAAGATTAAAGTAAATTTCCTAGGGTAAAATAAATAATAATCTACTTCAATTAATTAAAACAATTTGATTATTAATTAAAATATCTATAAAGGATAGCTAATAGGAGGTAAGGAGGATGAAAGTTTTTAAAGATTTTTTAAAGAATATTGAAAATTTAGAACAGCGAACTTATACAGAAGAGATTTTAAAATGGGTAAATAATACTTATCCAGATTTAGAACCAAAGGTTAAATGGAATCAGCCCATGTTTATGGATCACGGCACTTTTATTATTGGCTTTAGTGTAGCAAAAAATCATTTAGCTGTTTCTCCTGAACCTGTAGGTATAAGACGTTTTTCAGATGAAATTACTAAGTCAGGTTATGAATATAGCAAGATGCTTATCCGGATTCCTTGGGACAAACCTATTGATTATTCATTACTTGAAAAAATTATTGAATTTAATATTTCAGATAAAGCCGATTGTTCAACTTTTTGGAGATAGTAAATTTTATTTGAATAACTTGTTTTATAGATTACTCCTTAGATATGGATTTATTATTGAAAAGAATATAGCGACCCTGATTCAAATTAATTAAATCAGGGTCGCTTTTTGTGTAAATTATTTTATTTTTAATCTTATTTTGGTAATAAAGTCCGTAACCTGTTTTATCGAAACATCCCATCATTCAGGTGCTATGTAGCTACGTACAAGGTTAAACTATTTATGTATAATGGTATTGACGTATGTCCACTGTTATAGGATAATAGTTCTAACAAGTTTTGAAAGGAGCATTTTTATGGATCAAATAGAACGTATAAAACTTATGGAAAGAAATTTAAATGATGCTATTAAAGCTGTCAATGATCTTCAAGTTGCTTTAAATCAATATATTGATACCTCAAAACAAATAGAAGAAGTATCAGATTACTATGGAAGTAAAGAGTGGTTTCAAGACTTTGAAGATGACAGAAAAGACAAAATACCCAAAGATCTTAATCGGGGTGTTTTATCTGAAGATGGAATTCATACAATGTTAATCGACGATTTTGAATTAAAACAACAAATCAGGGCTATGCAAATTAAATATAAAATGGATGAATAATAATAGTTGTTGGTTTAAATTTTAAAAGTTTGTAGAAAGAAGCTGCTATAATAGCAGCTTCTTTCTATGTTTCCTTAACAATCTATTGCTAAAGTTTATTTAGTTAGGAAAATAATTCAAATATCACAAATATAATCTAAATAGTACTAAAACAGTACTTTTCTAAAATAAGAAATCTTGAATCCTCTGTTTATAAAGGTTTCAAGACTTCTGTATATCTATCCCAACCATAAGTTGCTTATAAGTTCCTATTATTTGTGTACTAGTTATACACCATGTCCTATTTTATCCAGTTTACCTCTATTATATTTGCTTTACGTATTTTTAGAAGCAAATTAGAAGCTTTAGATTCAATTTATTCTATACTTATATATCTATTCAAATAATTTATTTGGCTTTTGGCATTCGTGCTAGTATACTATTTTAAATTAGTACGTATGCCAATTTCTTTGGGAATTATAACGTCACCTGTAGTTAAATCTATTTTTAGAAATTCTTTTACATTAAAAAATCTAGCTTCTATTATTATTCTAAAATCTTCATATTTACCACTACTTTGAATGTTTTTTATATTGATAATATTCCAAGATACATTATCATCCAATTCAATAAGAATTATATCATTAATTATTTCTATAATTTTCTCTTATGAAATTGAAATCCCTTTTAATGCAGCATCCATATCTAGAGTACTTCTAAGATTTATTCCTATCATAGAGCTAATTAAAAATCCACCCTTAAATATAAAGTTATTATTATATTTACTTATAGATATTCTCTCCAGTAACCTTTCCATCATATAATAGTTCAATAGCGTGTTTGAGGGTATCCCTTCTGATAATTCTTTATTCTTTAACCAATCTTTTAATTGCTTAGGGCTAGTAAATTTCATAAAAGGCCTCCATATAGATTCTTAGTTTATCTTTGATATTAAATTTTTTAGCATATTCATATAATTTATTAATATTTCGTTCTTTTATATTATCCATATATTCTTTAACTGCTTTTAAAACTACATCTCTTCCTATCTTATCTATACTTATAATACTATCGCATATAGCTCTTTCCTTGTTATACACCTTTATCTGATGTCCAAATGGAGATTCAATTTCTTCTTGTCCCAGTTTCCATAATTCTTCTTTATAATAGTAAAACTTATATAAGTCTTTTTCTTTTAGAAGCTGTGTATTCCAGTCAGATGGCACAGACATTGTTATAATACTAGGATTTTCGTCACTTAATTTGTGAAGATATAAAGCTGTTGAATGAGAAAAGATAGATTTATAACTTCTATATTGCGCTAAATAGAATGGATCTACAATAAAATCTTTATGCAAATATAAATCCTGAGCAATTCTTTACAATTCTCCATCTGCCTCTAGCCTTTCTAATATTTTCAAACTAATATTATTTTGTTTTGCTTCCTCTGTATTTATCATGCCGTTACTAGATGCTATAAACTTCATAATTTCTTCATTCATATAAAGACACCTCCGGTCGTTTCTATTCGGATATATTGTATCACGCCCGAATGAAAACGACAGCCCGCTATATTTTAAAACTCAATATTTATTGTATATTTTTAAAATTTAAAAGGTATGTCAGGTTTTTTATATTTATATCACTAAAAAATACAATTTATTCCTATTATTTCAAGATATAATATTAATTTTAAAAGCCTTAAAAATATTATAAATATACTGGATTTATCTCATATATCAATAATCATTCTATAGCCGATAGAACCTTTTTAGAACCTTGGGTATAAGACAGCCCCCGAAACTGCTATTTTTAGCTATTCCAAGGTCTGAGGTTCTTATTACCATTCAATGATTATAAGAATATTTTTATTTTAGATGTATATTTTTCAAGGATTGTAGTTTCTATAATATTTGATTTATCTGTTTTTATTTGGTGTTTTAAAGTTTTTAGTACTGTTTTAGGACTATAGGATATTAATTTAAACATAAATATTATACTTTGATAAATTGAACTCATCGAAATTTTGGAGTAGTTCAATTTATTTTAAAGTATAAGTTGTTCCTGCTCCTCCACCTATTTTTTTAACTATACTTTTATCTATAAGGCTATTAATGATTCTAAGTGTTTTTGACTTGCTAAAACCTGTTTTTTCATCTAACTCTCCTCTAGATAATTCTACTTCATCCATTAATATATTGAAAATTATAACTTCGTCTTCTAATAAATTCGATTCATCGATTTCTATAACTGGCAAAATTATTCTTATATTATTTTCAGTAATTTCAAATTTTGGTTTGGAAATACTTTGTCTATATTCATCTATTATTCTCATTACTCCAGTACCAAATTGTTCTATCAAATTTAATCTATAGAACACTCCTGCTATAATAGGATTTCTTAATATAGATACATTCCCACTTAAATATTCTTCTTTTGATATCCCGGCTGGTAATCCTCCTGGTGAACTTATTTCTATTCGATCTGTGTACATACCAATTTGTATATGAGTTTTAATATCCCACACTCTATGAACGATTGCATTGGCTAATGCTTCTCTAAATGCTTCTCTAGGAATTAATTCTTTTTTTATACGATCATATCCTTCAATTTCTTCATACTGATAATATCTTTCAAATATTTCTATAGTTTTATCATATTGTGATAAGACTGATTTATTACTTAAAGTTTCCCTATATAAAATTTGATTGATATCTTTTCCAAATCTAACTATATCAACACCTGAATATTCAATATCATTTTCATCCGCTAGCAATTCTCCAGCAATATTGTAATATCCATCCTTATCATATAAGTTCAAAGTTTTTAATATATCTAAACTTAAACTATCTATTCCAACTATCTTTTTAAGTTTTATTTCTAATGCTTCAAAGTTTAAGTTTTGATTTGATGATTTTTTTTCTTCATAATCTATATTGATTCCTTCTATTACTAATCTATTTAACTCTAACCTATCTACTTCTAAGGTTGAAGTATTAGATCTTCTATAAGCCTTACCGTTATAATAGTATGGTGTATTTTTTCCTTTGAATACACTCAAAATTATAATTTGTTTTCCATCTAAATCTTTTATTTCTAATTTATACTTAGGTACCGGATCTAAGGTATCATTTATCATATTTTCAATCTTTAAACATTCTTCATCTGTAGTCTTTAATCCTATTGGATCTCCACCATCACTAATTCCAAATATTATCTTACCATCATTATAATTAGAAAATGCACTTACTGTTTTTAAAAATGTTTTTACTATCTTCTCTTTAAATTCTAAATCATATTCTTCTCGTTTAAACATATTTTCACCTCGCTTTATCTTTATACATATTTTATCACCACTTTTGTTTTTTTGCAACGACGCCTCTATCGATTCATCTATCGATTCAAATAAGTGCGTTTATCACCTCATCGCTTCATAACGGTTGGATCGATAGAATTATTTTTGAAGATATATATCTAGAGATATTTCAACACTTTAGTACTAAATAGTACTATTTTATATGCAAAATATAGATAATAAAAAGAAGAGGTATAATTAACCCTCTTCTAGAATACTACATAACACTCAGAATAACTGAGAGTAACTTTTTAAATTATTCCCACTCTTCATTTTTTAACATTCGATAAATGCTAAAAGGCTTAATATAGTCATTTATAGACAGTTCATTTATGTGCTGTTCATTTCATTCAAGCTAGTTTAGGACTTTTTTTACCCATTCCACTCCCAGTTCCGGGTGATTTCGTACACAGCCTAACATATTTATTACTATTTTAATATCTTAAACAAATATATTATCTACATCTTTTTTTGTTTTCATATTCATAATTAAATGCCTCTTATTTCTTTCTAAATTGGCTATTTTTTCCTTGTCAAATCTACAGTTTAAATACATCTTTATTTTAAAATACCAAATAGTCTTTTTAGATGAAATTTTATTCATCTTGATAAATATCTTTAATCGCTCATATGATAACCTCGTTCTTAAATAAAACAAATAAGGTAGAAATATAAGTGTTAATATTATCGGTAACAAAAATGATTTAAGAGTACTAGTTGTTAATAAGTCTTCCATATTTCCTAAAACTTTTATGACAATATATAATAGAATATTTATACCAATGTAGATGTCTATCCACGTGAACAATTTATGGACTTGATCATATCCATCAGTATCTGGAGATACCTCAATGAAACCAATCATTAATCCTAAAAACAATAGCACAAACAATAAAATTACTTCAACAATTAACGAAAAAGTATATGTATTAAGTAGAAAATCAATTATTACAAAAATACCAAATGTCTCTTTTAAAATATCTTTAAAAACTTTAATTTCTCCATTGGAATCAGCTACTTTATATGACAAGTATGTTGCAGAGAAAAATATCCATAATAACGTGTCCTTAACATAAGTAAATTCCCAATATTTTAGCTTATACAATATTAGAACCATGATTATACTATACAAAAAAATCTCTATATATATTTTTATAAAATGTTTGTTACACATAACTTTTATAACATCAAATAGTGATTTTCTAACTTTCTTATTCTTACCCAATAATACTAACGATATAAAAATTATTATAACTAGAGCCTTTTCTCTATTATTTAAGCTAAAATTATATTCTTGAGACATTAACCATAATATAAAAAAAGAAATTTTATTAATAAACTTGTAAAATATTTCTTCTATCCATATAAATATCCTATATCACCCTTTCAGTTCTTTAACCAGTATACTGCCAGAATTTCCTCTTCACTTAGTGTGTTTTATTTATACAATACATCGATATTCTATTTTTTTGAAATCTTCGTTGATTAACCTAAATCGCCACAATCAATATACTAAATCTACATCAATAGCTTATAAGTGAATATTACCTTTTATAAAAATTTCTATGTGTCTTTACACATGTATTGCTTGCCATTTTTCTATATATAATATTCCTTTTAGATAGTAAATAAATCTTAACTATGTAGCTCTTAACTCATCTTTCCTTAGTCAACTTGCTCTACCAAATCTTGGTAAAGCTTCATTAACTCAGCTACACATTCGGATTCTGTCATGGTCCTCCAATCAAAGCCATAGGCCTCCATTACAGCCTTATCATTCTCTTGATGAGCCTTTCTAAGTTCAGGCGGCATAGTTAGCTCATTATACAAATCGGCATAAGACCAATCAGAGTATAAATCCCTTGCCCTAATGATTTCATTACCAGTAACAGTTAATCTTTCTTTTTTTTCATTACTTAAGTTAACCCAAGGAAAATTATTATATACTATTGATGCTGAATAACGATAACGCATTTCTAAACGACCTGCCACTGCCCTCATCCATGCCATATGAACATTGGATGAAATAATTGAGAAATGGGATATACTAGCTTCAGGAATAATTAATACAGCATCACTGGCAATAACTTTTGATGAAATATATCCAATTGGAATATACTTACGATTTTCAGAAGATACTCTAGGTACTAACAGATAATCCGTTTCTGGCTGCCTTACCTCACCAAAAGAATATGGTAGATTAGCCAGGTCTTGAGTATTTTTTCTCTTACTAGAAAGTCTATTCTCTCTTACTCTTTCAATACGTTCCCGTATAGGCCCAGTCCTAATTGCATCTTTTGCCTGGTTTGGGCTAATCCATAAGCAATATCTTTCTATTTTATTAATAAATTCTCTTGAGCCTAAAAATGCTCTAACGTATTCTTCTGCCTCTGGATATTTCTTTAAAAGTTCTTCTCTTTCTTCTTTACTTAGAATTAAATTTCCTCCATCATTTGCCATACTTCCAAAAACCATATTTGGAACTTCTAACAATGGATTTCTCCTTGAAGATATAAAAACATTCGGGCCTTCAACTAAGTATCCATTAATACTTTTAACCTTTTTAACCATATCTTCAGAAGTAAATATTTGCTTCTCTTTCTTTTCATTCTGTGAAAATCCTATAATAACACAGTGAACATGTGCCTTCATGCTGGCTTCACTGTCCCATATAAATGTCTGATGGGCAAAATTAATATGAATTTTATATCCTTCAAATAAAGGTTCCCATAATATCGAAACTTGCTCCCCTTGTATTATTGAATTAGTTGAAACAAAAGCACATTCAATTTGTGTTTTATTCAAATAAGAACATGCCTTTTTATACCAAGCAGAAACATAATCAAGGTTTCCAATACCTTTGAGTTTTCCAAAAACCTCATGCATGTCATCCTTTTGATCAGCATCCATCATCCTTGCACCCAAAAACGGAGGGTTTCCCATTATATAATCTAGTTCTTCCTTAGAAACTACTTCTTCCCAATCCATCTTTAAGGCATTTCCTTCAACTATATTTGGATAGCTTTCTAGAGGTAAAAATTCTAGATTCATGTTAACAATATCTTCTGTTTCTTTCATCATTTGTGATTCTGCAATCCATAGAGCAGTTCTTGCAACTGATACAGCAAAATCATTGATTTCTATCCCATAAAACTGGTTGATAGAAACCTTTATTGGGTTATGAGCTCCTGCCATGACTATTTGAATCCCGTATAATTCTTTTAATATTTCATTTTCTAGTTTTCGTAAAGATATATATGTTTCTGTTAAAAAGTTTCCGCTCCCTGAAGCTGGATCTAGAAATTTCAAATTAGAAATTTTACTCTGTAAGTTTTCTAGCTGTCTTTTTTTAATATTAAAGGTTTTCAAAAGAATTATCTCTTTGAATTCGTTCCTAAGTTCATTCATAAAAAGGGGGTCTATTACCTTATGAATATTTTCAACAGAGGTATAGTGCATGCCACCTGCCCTTCTTGTCTCAGGGTTTAAGGTTGATTCAAATACACCTCCAAATATTGTTGGACTTATTTGAGACCAATCAAAGCTTGCTGAGGCCTTGTTTAAAATAATATCTATTATTTTTTTATTAATTCTAGGTATAATAATATCTTCATTTTCGAAAAGGCCACCATTTACATAGGGGAAGGCTAGTAGTTCTTCTGCCTGATATGGGTCTCTTTCTTCTTCTTTTTGGTCTAATACTTTAAATAGATCTATCACGGCATTTCTAAAACTTGCCTCTGAATCTTTATACTTATTTAAATAGTCATGGAACATATTATGACGGCCAAACAATCCAGCATCTTCAGCGTAAAAGCAAAATACCAGTCGCACACATAGGATATTTAAATTTTTAAGTGTTTCCTCATCTTCAGGATTATTATATTGTTCAAGTAAAGCATCATAGAGTACTCCTACCAGTTCACCTGCTTTTATGGATACTTCAGTCGCTTTCTTTATGTGTTGATCTTCTAGATTAACTAGAAAATTCATTCTATAATAGTCATCTTTTAAATCCTTTAAATACACTACCTCAGCTTCTGCTTGTGGCTTATTCATATCATAAATATGAAATTTTTTAAAATTTGATAAAACAATCCATCTAGGTCTATCATCATAAGGCAATTCAATTGAATACCTTTTGGCCTGTTGAAAAGGGGATAGAATTGATCCATCAGACTGCCTTATTCCCTTTCTCAAATCCTTATCAATAGACTTCTGTTCTATTAAAACATGAGTTGATGGTATATATCCATCTATAAAGCTAGTATGATCTAACATAACTCTATCTTCAAATCTTATAAAATCAGCAGGCTTATCTACTCCATAAACTTCACTTAAAAGTGCCATCCAAAACCTTGCCGAATCTCCTTTTTCATAGCCTATTCCCTTCCACTTCTTAGCAAATTCTTCAGCTGCTTTTCTTTGCTCTGACTGAGTTAACATCCTAACACCTCACTTGTTTTTTAATTCATAATAATATATTGCTAATATTTGTAAATTAAACATATTGAAATAATACTCTCTTTATTTGGGCCTTGCTTTAAAAGATCATATCTTAATTATATCAGACTTATATTATATTTAAAATTTTAAATATACTTTCTCACCAAGATATTCTGTATCTTTAATATTTCTCTAGATATTTTCTCATTTTCTTTTTTCAAGTCCTCTATATCTTCCCTATAAATTACTCCCGTAGTATTTACCCTTTTAGCTATCTGGTTAAGATTGTTTGCATTCCTCCCAAGAAGGGTTTGCATTTTCCTAAATTCGTTCATATCTATTACAAATATAGGGGCTTCCAGGACACATTTTCTTATAAAGTGCGCCATGGATTTTGACTTGGAGAGTTCCAATTTTCTCCTAAAAAGTTCCTTTTCTTCCTTGGTTAATTTTATTTCTACCCTTTCATTTCTGTATCTATTATCCATAATCTTCATCCTTTCTTTAATATTTTTAACTAGGGTCTTAGGGGGAACCCCTAAATCATTCTGATAAGAACAAGTAGAAAATTTCCTAAGTAAAAGTAGACCCTAGGGAGCCACTTTTACAATTTTCTTGTAGCAGTCCGTACAGCTACTGTGCTTGCTACTAAAGTTTTAATAGACACAGGAGATATGTAACTGTAACCTACTATTTCAAAAGTCCCCAAATAAGGCAAGTCTAATAAATCCATCTTCTCTAAGCCTTGATATTACTGCCCTTCATTTTTCCTTAGACTGATTCTAAGGATTTTAAAAGTTCGGTTACAAGTTACAAGTTAC
>CAYZDC010000053.1:0-11273 GCA_964477045.1 uncultured Tissierellaceae bacterium
TAATGAAGAAAGACATATCTAATGATATGTCTTTTTTGTATAGGATAATAGATATTGTAGGGAACGACGGCCTCGTCGTTCCGCAGGAGGTGCTTTTTATGGATAAATCTAAATTTGAAAAACTAAAAGAGCGGTTAAATTCCAAGCAATTACTATATGGAGTATTAATCCTATTTTTAATGGTATTTCTTAGTTTTTTAATAATGATAATTACCTTCAAATATGCATCAGTTTCTCCTGAACTAGCTCTGTATCCAACTTATTTTAAAAGTAAATGGTTAATGATGATGAATATTATTCCAATATTTTTATTAATGGGACTTTTATCTTTAGTTTTTAATAAATTATGGGTAAGTTTCTCACTAACTAGTTTAATTTTCTTTTTAATGAGTGTAATAAATAACTATAAATTAATTTATAGAGATGAACCAGTTAAATTTACAGATTTGCAATTAATAACTGAATCTTTAAATATGGCTCAAAAATATAAAATTGGGTTAACAAGTGAAATGATAATTATAATATCCGTTATAGTTGTTTTGTCAATTTTAATAAAGCTTTTTATACCTTATAAAATTCAATCTAATAAAATTAGGATATCATTATTAATAATCCTAATAGTTATTGGGGGAGTAATATTTAATACCTTCTATTTTGATCAAGAAATTTATAATAGATTAGGAAATAAAGAAAAAATAAATATATGGTCAGAAACTCAGCAATTTCAATCAAAGGGCCTAGTATACCCATTTACATATAGCTACACTGAATCTAAGGATAGAATATTAGAAGATTATGATGAGAATAGGGCTAAGGAACTTTTAGCAGAAAAGAATTATAGTAATATACCTGAAGATGAAAAAGTTAATATTATAGCTATTATGCTTGAAGCTTATAATGATTTTTCTAAGTTTGAATCCATAGAAATAGATGAAAGTGTTTACGAATACTTTCATGAGCTACAAGACAATTCATATAGGGGAAGTTTGGTAACCAATGTATTTGGAGGAGGAACTGTTAATACAGAATGGGCATTTTTAAATGGCTATAACTCCCATCCTAAATATATAAAAGATACAAATTCATTTATATGGTATTTTAATGAACAAGGTTATAGGACTGAAGCCATGCATCCAAACTTTGGATGGTTTTATAATAGGCGTAATATAAATGATTACCTGGGATTTGAACAATTCCACTATTATGAAAATAAATATGAAGAAATACAAGAACAACCCTTAAGGGATTGGGAATTCTTTGATTATATTATCAAAGGATATGAGGAGAATAAGAAAAGTAGTAAACCATATTTAAACTTTTCTGTTACTTATCAAAATCATGGACCCTATTCCCAACAAAAAGAAACAGATGTAGAATATTTAAAGCGTCAATTTCATGATGTGGATAAAACTTATAACCAGGTAAATAACTATTTTTCTGGTATAAAGAGCACTGGAGAATCAATAGAAAAACTTATAGATTATTTCGAAAATCAAGATGAGCCTACGATTGTTATTTTATTTGGAGATCACAATCCTTGGTTAGGTGATGACCCTAATGGATACGATATGATGGGTATAAATATGGACTTATCTACCAATGAAGGATTCTTAAACTATTATGAAATACCATATATATTTTGGGGAAACCAATCAGCTAAAGATGCATTAGATAAAGAATTTCAAGGGGAAGGTAGTGAAATCAGTCCAAACTTTCTAATGGCAGAGTTGTTTCAATATCTTGGCTGGGAAGGAAATGAATATATGAAATATTTAATGGATGTAAAAGAAGTATTTAGTGTTAATCACGATATGTACTTTAAAACAGATGGGGAATATGTTAAAAAGTTAGACAGGGATAAGCATAAAATATGGAGAGAGTTTAATAGCGTACAGTATTATTATAGTCGTAATTTTAAAATAAGAGAAACCCAAAATTAATTTTGGGTTTCTTATTTATTCATAAGTGAGATTAAACAAAAGGCATATAATTACTGTCCCTATCTCCAACTAGTTTCCTTAAGATACTTTCCAAGATACTTACTCCTTTTTTAATTTCTTCACTATTTACAGATCCAAAACTAAGTCTAATATAATTAGTGTTTATGCTATCATCTATATAAAACACCCTTCCTGGAACTATGGCCAGATTCTGATTAATAGCTTCATTGTAAACTTCTATTGCATCAATATTTTTTGGTAATCCAACCCATATACTAAGGCCACCATTAGGGGGAACAAAATGAATTCCCAAGGGTTTTAATTTATCTAAAAGCTCTACCATTAGTGTATACCTTTCTTTATAAACCCTTTTAGACTTTTCTATATGACTTTTCCAATAGCCAGCTCTTAAATAAAGATCAAAAGCTCTTTGTAAAAATCCAGAAGAAGATATATCTGTAGTATGCTTTGCTCTAATAATATTTTTAAAAAGATTATTTGGCAATGTTATAAATCCAATTCTAACACCTGGCATAAAAATTTTAGAAAAGCTTTTAATAAAGATTACCTGATCCATATTATCTATTGCTTTTAATGGAGTTCGTGGAATATGATCAAAAGATAAGTCAGTTAAAAAATCATCTTCAATTATATAAAAACCGTATTCTTTTGATAATTTAAGAATCTCCCTTTTTTTATGGTCACTATAAGAATAAGTAGTTGGACTTTGAAAATTGGTCATTAAATATAAAAACTTAGGGTTATACTTTTTAATATCAGCTTCAAGTTTGTTTAAATCAATACCATCTTCTGCCATAGGTATACCAATTATTTTAGCACCTCTAGATTGAAATACTGCTATAGCTCCAGAATATGTTGGATTTTCAACTAAGATACAATCCCCAGGCTGAATAAGAGTTTTAGAAATTATGTCTAATCCTTGCTGGCCACCAGAAGTAATAAGTATTTGGTCTTCATTTACATATGTGGAGTAGTAGTCTATGAGAAACTTAGATATAGACTCCTTTAAAGGTCTATAGCCAGTTATTTCAGGGTATAAGAAGGCTAAGCCCTTATCTCTATCTAAGACTTCTATTAAGGCTTGTTTAAACTCTTCAATTGGAAATAAATCTGCAGTAGGGGAAATACTTGCAAAATTAATACTATTATCAGAAATAGGTAATATACCTGAGAACATTAATTCTATATCACCCTCTTCTACAAAAGGTAGGTCCTCATTATAGGTATTTCTTTTAATATAAGTTCCACTTCCTTTAACAGAGTAAACATATCCTTCTTGTTCTAAAAGTTTATAGGCATTTACCACAGTAACATTATTCACTTCTAGGTGTTTGGACAATACTCTAATTGAAGGCAATTTTTCAACATCAAGCCTATTATCTTGGATTAAAGATTTTATATTATTAGCCAATTGTATATATAGAGGTGTAGAAAGTTTTTTATTTACAGATATAGCATTCATAGAATCCTCCTCAAATGTACCCATACAGATATTATATCAAAAGAGTGGTTTTTTACCAACAAATATTATACAATTTAGGTATAGTATAAATTAGGGGAGATGGATTATGGATAATTATATTAAAATTTTAAAAGAAGCAGATTTTAAGGTATCCACATGGTCTGGAGGCAAGACTAGTGAATTATTTATTTTTCCAGAGCAGTCTAGTTATAAGGATAGAGACTTTAAAGTACGTATTAGTTCAGCCACAGTTGAGTTAGAACAATCTATCTTTACTAAATTAGAAGGAGTAAATAGATTTATAACTCCTCTTGATAATAATTTAAGGCTTACCCATAATGAAGAGGAATCTGTAGACTTAAAGCCATTTGAAATTCATGAATTTGATGGTGGTATAAATACTAATAGTTTTGGTAAAGCTAGGGACTTCAATCTCATGCTTGCAAATGGAGCTAAAGGAGAGCTGAAAAGTTTCTTAATCCAAGAAACAAAAGAAATTATATTATTGGTAGATTTTGGGTTTAATATTTTATATTCCTATGATTGTATTTTTAAAATTGGGATTGATGAAGAAGAATTTATACTCCTTCCAAATGAATTATTAGTAATAAAGTCAAATACTTCAAAACATATTAAAATCCATTCCAATAATAAGGGTAATATACTACTTTCTAGCTTTATAGAGTAGTTTAAATAGGTAGTAATTTTAAGAGTTATATTATACAATTCAATAAGAGTATATAAGGGGTGGGTGTATGGCGGAAAGCAAAAAAACTGTAAGCAAGGGTTTTATTATATTGATATTAGCTCTTATTGTGGGAATTTTATTTTTTTTAAAAAGTGAAAATAGAGATAAGCTAAAACAAATAATTCAAGATATTACTGTAAGAGAAAAGTCCTTAGACTTCCTCAGTAGAATTGACTTAGAAGAAGGAGTAAATAGTACGAATCTTTATGACAACATATTAGTAAAATGGAATAATAACAATTTAACTTTTTTAAACCCAGATGGTAGCATATCTTGGGAAAAAGAATATACATTTCTTGAACCTTATATTTACTATGGTCAAGACTCAATTTATGCTATTGATAAGTCAACTGGACATATATATTCAATGGATAAAAATGGAGATACAGTCTTTAAAGTGCAATTAAACGAAAGTATATTTGGAGTAAATGAATCTAATAATGCTTTAATGGTTCATATAAAGAATCAAGATGGAGAAAATATTAAAATATTAAATAAAACTGGTGATATTATACTGACCCATGAAGAATTAAACCATAATATTTTATATTACAATCTAAATTCTGCAGGGGATAATTATGCCATTTCAACACTAAATACTGATGGTGATACTATAGTCAGCAATTTGGGTATATATAATTTTAGTGGAGAAAAAGTAAAGCAAATTGATTTTAAAAATATGATTATTCTTCGTATGGAATTCATAGAAGAAGATATGATAGTTTTAACAGATACCAGCATAAACTATGTAAAAGATGGAATTGTAAAATGGAAAAGACATTTTCCGGAGATTAAGGATATGTATTTAGATGGGGATAAAATATTAGTGCTTTATGATAAGAATTTTGAAACCATAGGATTAGACGGTAAAACTAGAGATAAATTTGTATTTTCATCTGAATATAATAAAATAAGATTTGGAGATAAAATTGTGTTTTTATACGGCAATCGAGATATTTTGGGAATTAAAGGAGATAAAGAACTGTTGAATTATAGGTTGGATAGTGACATACTAGGTTTATACAATAGTAAGGATACAGTATATATCCATACATTAAAAGATGTGGAAATCTTTAAATTAAAAACAAAATGATTATCTGGCAAGGAGGTAAAATATGAAACGGACTTTTTCCTTAGGACTTGTATTAATAGCATTAGGATTAATTATATTGCTTTTAAATTTGAAATTTATAGCTATAAATTGGATAGCCTTTGTTTTAACTATTACCTTTGTTTTATCTGTGGTTTTAATAGTTCTTTATTATAACAACAATAATACAATTTTTTTAATAGGTGGTTTAGCATTACTTACCCTTTCAATAATTTCATTATTGGACCAATATATATTTACGGAGATTAAAATTACATCTTTTATATACCTATTTGCTGCGGGTATATTTGGCATGATGTCTTATTTTAAGAAAAAGAATAATTTGTTTTTATTTCTAGGTACAATATTGTTAGCACTAGGCACTCATAATTTAATTCGAGAATTTGTTGTTGTAAATATAGCTTGGTTTAGATTCATCCTAGTATCTCTAGCTTTTTATATAAGCTATTTATTAGCTTACAAGGAATTTGGGATTATTTGGCCAAAATATTTAAGTATTATATTTCTTATACTAGGATCTATAGCATTACTTTATTATAAAGGTTTATTTAATTTGGGATTAGGCAATATACTTAGTTATATTATATCAATATTGTTAATACTAGTTGGAGTTAATTTCTTTTATATTACCATGAAAAAGAGACAATAATAAAGGGGCGATCATATGAAAATTGAAGTAGATGCAAGAGGAGAACTGTGTCCAAGACCAGTTATAATGACAAAAAAAGAATTAGATAAGTTAGATGAAGGAACAATAACTACCATTGTAGACAATGAAGTAGCCAAGGATAATATATCAAAACTGGCCAGCGGTATGGGTCTTAAATTTACAGTAGATAAAACAAAAGAAGATGAATATTATATTCATATAAACAAATGGATTACTGAAAAGGTAACAGAAGAGGTATTGGCCTGCGAAGTTGACCATTTTAAAGACTTAACCATAGTATTTAATTCAGATAAAATGGGTCAAGGAAATGAGGAATTAGGGGGCATATTAGTTAAGGGCTTAATGTATACCATAAAAGAGACAACGCCCTTGCCATCAACTTTAATATTTTATAATAGTGGTGTAAAGCTAACCTGTGAAGGTTCAGAAGCACTTGATGATTTAAAAGCAATGGAAAGTGCAGGAGTAGAAATCTTATCCTGTGGTCTATGTTTGGACTATTACCGTATCCAAGATAAATTAGCAGTAGGACAAATTACTAATATGTATAATATATATGAAAAGATGAGAAACTCAAATAATACAATAACAATATGATTGGAGAAGCGATGAAAAAAGAGGAATATGGATTATCAACATTTAAATCAACACATTACGCTATTCAAGCTGAAAAAATATTAAAAGAAAATAATATATTTTTTAAAACAATTCCAACACCTAGAGAAGTCAGCCATAGTTGCGGATTAGCTTTATTGTTTACTCCTGAATCTATATCTAAGGTAAAAACACTTATGGAAAATGGAGATATTCAAGTAGATGGATTATATAAATTTATAAAAGATGGACACAAGACCAGTGCAGAGAAAATCAATTAAAAGTTGAGGTGAAATATGGAGGTTATAGTAGAATTTATAGATAGAGTATTAAAGAATGAAAAAGGAGATTTAAATTTTCTAGGCAAGTCAATTAAGATAGTAGTTATATTTTTAACAATCAAACTATTAGTATATCTAATTAATAAATTAATTGATAGAACCTTTGAAAACAGAAAAGGTGATCATCTACTAACCAAGCAAAGAGCTAATACAGTAGGCGCTGTACTTAAAACCCTAACAAAATATATCTTATACTTCTTAGGTGTGGTAATAGCTTTGGAAATGTTTAATATAAATACTACTTCCATATTAGCAACTGCTGGTATTGGTGGGTTAGCCATAGGTTTTGGGGCCCAGTCTCTTGTAAAGGATATTATCACAGGAATTTTTATATTTTTGGAGGACCAATATTCTGTGGGAGACTTGGTTCAAATAGGCACATTTCAAGGTGTTGTAGAAGAACTGGGACTAAGGGTTACAAAACTTAGAGATTTCTCTGGTGAACTTCACATTATCCCAAATAGTAGTATTAATATTGTAACAAATAAAACAAGAGGACCTATGAGAGCCTTAGTAGATATATCAATAGCCTATGAGGAGAATTTAGACAAAGTTATATCTGTACTTGAAAGAGTATGTGAGGATATTAGAATATCTAATGAATCAATTATAGAGGGACCTAGTGTTTTAGCCGTGAATGCTTTAGGAGAATATGGTGTAGATATTAGAATAGTTGCAAAGACCATTCCAGGAGAACAATGGGCTACAGAAAGAGAAATAAGGAAAAAAGTAAAAGAAACCTTTGATAGGGAAGGAATTGAAATACCTTATCCTAAGACAATAATATTTGGAGGCAAGGAAGAATGATTTTAAAATATGCAGTTGGAGATATAGTAACTCTTAAAAAAGGACATCCTTGCGGAGAAAATAAATGGGAAATCCTTAGAACTGGTATTGATATTAAACTGAGATGTCTAGGCTGTGACAGACAAATCTGGATACCAAGAATCGACTTTAATAAAAGAGTTAGAAGAATTTTAGTAGATGATAAATGGATAAGCATAATACATTATAAAGGAAAAGAAGACTAAAGTGATCAAAGGGGTCAGACCCCTTTGATCACTTTGTTTTTTATGTTGCAACCTTTTTGGGGAATTCCAGTCTAATAAGTAGGAGGTGATAAGGAAATGGGGGAAAAAGATTTAATTAAAGGCCTAAAAAAAGGAAAAGAAGAGGCCTATTATGAACTGATAAATACATATGGAGATCAATTACTTAGAACCTGTTTCCTTATGACCAAAGATGAAAAGTTAGCTGAAGACATAGTACAAGAAAGCTTTATAAGAGTTTTTAAGTATATTAAAGGATTTAAGGGAGATAGTTCCCTATATACTTGGATATATAGAATTGCTCAAAATGTTCTGAAGGATAAGATGAAATCAAAGGTTATAGAAGTAGCCTATGAAGACTATCATATGGATAAGGACAATCCAGAAGAATTAACTCTAGTTAAAATAGACAGGCAAATATTAAGAAAAGAGTTAGATAAATTAAGCTTTATATATAAACAAGTTTTGGTTTTATTTTACTTTGAAGACAAGAGTATCAAAGAAATATCAGCAATATTAGAAGAAAAAGAAGGAACAATAAAAAGCAAACTTTCTAGAGGAAGGTCAATACTTAAACAGGCACTGGAGAAAGGAGGAGAATTTAATGGATAAGAAGGATTTATTAAGTAAAGAATTAAAAAGTATAATGGATGAAGATACTATGGGATTGGAATTATCACAAGACACAATAGACAATATAATGAATCCTAGAGAATTAACTTGGAGAGATAAACTAAATGATTTCCTTAATAAAGAAATCGAAATTCCATTAGCTCCTGCCCTTGTAGGTGCTGTAGCCTTACTAGCTATTACTTTAATCCCAAAGGATATATTTAAAGTTGAAAAAATTAAGGTAATCCAAATTGGAAGCAATCAAATTTTAGTAAGGGAAAAAGAGGTGAGTCGTAAATGAAGTTAAAAATTAAAATTAAAAATCTAATTTTAATTACATTTGCTACTATTTTTGTAGTATTAATAGTAGTTCCATTTACAACTCTGCAAATTGGGAATATTCTAAGTGATTTTAACTCTGATAAGGCTGCTGTATTTTATGAAAGCTATTTAAGGAAGATGATTAAGCCGAATGAAATGCAAGCACTATATAAATATGCAGAGTATTTAAGTGGTAGTAAGGATAAGTACCTTATTTTCTTAAATGGATATGGTAGTCCAAGTTCTAAAACCACATTGGAAGATATGGAAAAAGCCAAGAATTCACTTATTGAAATATTAGATAATGAAAAAGCCAGTGAAAAGTATATAGGATTAGCTTATAGAAAACTCCTAGATATATTAGTATCAACAGGTGAAAACTTAGAACTAAAAAAATATTTAGAATGGGGAAGTAATTATGAAGATGAAAATATAAAACATACCAGTAGTATATATAATGCTCTTTTAAATGGAGACTATGAATTAGCTGATGAAGTATTAGATAATTTAGATAGTACATTAAATCGGGAGTACTACACTATTAAAGGCTATATTGCACTTTTAAAAGATGAGGATGAATTGGCAAAAGACTATTACAGTAAAGCTGGTTTGTCATATTGGTACCATGAGTATAAAGATTTATTAGAGGGTCAATATATAATTAGAGGTAAAGTTTCTTACAATGGAGTAGGTATTCCATTTGCCGAGATAAGCATTCAGGAATCAACCAGTGGGTTTAGAGTAGGATCAAATGGATTTACAGCAATTACAGACATTAATGGAGAATATGAAACTATAGGAATAAGATCTGGTAGATATAATATAGGAATAGGTCTAAACCATGCAGTCTTATATGATAAAGTGCATTTAAATCAAAATATTTCATTTTTGGAATTAGAAGAGGACATGGAATTTGATTTTAAATTTGTAGATCCAATAATAGTTTTAGAACCTAGCCCTGGGAGCATAATAGATGATGAATCATTTGCGGTAAAATGGGAGCCAGTGGAAAAAGCGGATTATTATAGCATGGACACTATTGCTTACTCTAATCCCATGGATAAGAATAGAGGTATGTTAAGATACGGTATTACCTATAATTTCAAATGTGATAATCCAAAAGATGAAGGATTTATATTCAATGTAGACAAATTAAGAAGTCAAGCAAATGTTTATAGCTATGAAGATAATTGGATGCCTACTCCAGCAACGATTTTAGGTGGGTTTTTACCTGGATTTGACTACCCTATAATAATTAAAGCCTTTGATAAAGATGGCAATTTAGTAGGCAGTAGCCAGGGACAAAGAGTATATCTTGATCAAATGAACAGCATTAATATAAAGGGAGAATTATCCCAAGGAGAGCATCTTATATTAAAAGGGGAATATGAAAAGGCTATAGACCATTATAAAGAGACTTTAGCTGAGAATCCAGAAGATATGGAAGCTCTAAAATATTTGGCCAAGTTTTATACATTAGGTTGGGAAGAGGGGACTATTGATTATATTAAAGCCATAGATTATGGTGAAAAGTACTATCATTTAAATGGAGATAGTCATCTTTTATTGGAAACCATAAGTAATATGAACCACAGAGATAAAAAGTTGAATAAAAAACTTGTAAAAGAGATATTAGACAATACATCTGAAGAAGACAAAGACTTTTATTATTATAATCAATTAGGGTCTTATTACGAAGGCATAGGTGAATATAGTGAAGCTATAAGAGCATATGAAAAAATGGATGCCTATATGCCCTCTAACACACTATTAATGGATTTATATTTAGGAGATTTTAAGAGTGCATTGGAAAGAGTAAATAATCCGAGTCTACAGTTATATATGATCAGTAGAAAGACCTTAGTAAGGTCAATTGAAGCTCTAAGTTTGGACGACTTAGAAACAGAAGACTATAAATATTTTCAGGAAATTTTAGAAAAAGAGTTAAGTGGAGACTTAAGAGGAGAAGAAGGAAAACAATTATTCTACAAACTAAGAAAGTTGATTATGAATCCAGATATTAGAGCTATATTAGATGAATTTAAAGAAATAATATTATAAGTCCTCCATTATGGGTATAAATAAATAGAGATAAATATTAATGTGAGGAGAATTTATATGAAGGGTTTTAGTTTTTATTGTCCTACAAATTTAGTTTTCGGTAAGGGGTCAGTAGATAATTTAGGAAAACTGGTTTCACCAAATTATAAAAATATATTACTTCATTATGGAGAAGGTAGTATAGTTCGTTCTGGCCTTTATGACAAGGTAAAAGGCATTCTAAAAGATGAGAATTGTAATGTCTTTGAACTATCAGGTGTTGAGCCAAATCCTAAATTAGATTTAGTTTACGAAGGTGTAAAGATCTGTAAAGAGGAAAATATAGACTTAATATTAGCTGTAG
>CAYZDC010000054.1:0-11252 GCA_964477045.1 uncultured Tissierellaceae bacterium
TATTCATTCTTTATGAGTATCCCTATTATGTTTGGAGCTAGTGCTTTAAAATTAAGGAAATTTGGTTTAGACTTCACAGGTTCAGAAATCATAATTCTATTAACTGGAATGATAGTAGCATTTGTAGTATCCTTAGTTGCCATAAGATTGTTAATAAAGTATATTAAAAATAACGATTTTAAAGTATTTGGATGGTATAGAATTATTTTAGGCGCACTAGTTTTACTATATTTCACTTTATTTACTTAATATAGATTAAAAATCCTAAATGAAGGGGTATATGTAATCTAGGAGGGATGTACTATGTCAAATTATGAATTTACTTTAAAAGAAACAGATGGTAAAGATATTTCTTTAAGCGATTACAGGGGAAAAAATGTGGTAGTTTACTTTTACCCAAAAGATAATACCCCTGGTTGAAATAGCGAAGCTAATAGCTTTAAAGATCTGTATGATCAATTCAAAGAAAATAATACTGAAATACTTGGAGTAAGTAGAGATAGTCTTAAATCACATGCCAAATTTAGAGATAAGTTCCAATTACCATTTTTACTCTTAAGTGATGAAGATAAAAAAGTTCATGAGCAATTTAATGTAATGGTACCTACTAAAATGTTTGGTAAAGAAGGTATGGGTGTTGAAAGATCAACATTTATATTTAATTCAGAAGGAGAATTAGTAAAGGAATATAGAAAGGTCAAAGTAGATGGCCATGCTGAAGAAGTTTTAAATTTTGTTAAAGATATGCAATAAAATCACAATGCACCCATAAGGGGTGCATTATTTATTATTATTCTTGAAAATATATGAATCATTAAATATATAACCAAGCTAATCTTATGCCAGTTTATGAATCTTTCGATTATATTTATATAAATACAAAGATAGTAATATAAATAATGGGTATTATTATAATACAGAAAAATTCAAGAGGTGATATTGTGAATAGGGGTAAAGGAATTTTGAAAAAGATTTTATTATCTGTACTTATTATAATATTAATAGGTTTGGGTGCTTTTTATATTTACACATTGAATTATTACCATGCTGAGCCTGAAGCTTTCCAAGCTTTAGAAAATAGTCAAGTTGAATTTATCCAAAAGAAAGATATGGTTGTTTTTACTTCAGCTAATACTATAAGTGATAAAGCCCTTATATTTTACCCAGGAGGTAAAGTAGAATACTTATCATATATACCATTAATGGAAAAGATTGCTAATGAAGGTTATATCTGTTTTTTATTAAAAATGCCATTTAATTTAGCTGTTTTCAAACAAAACGCAGCAGATAAACCTATAAATGACTACCCTGATATTAAGAGTTGGTATTTATCAGGCCACTCCTTAGGAGGAGCTATGGCTTCTATATACGCTAGTAAAAATATTGAACAGGTTGAAGGGTTAATTTTACTTGGGGCATATCCTTCAGCTGATTTAAGCGATTCAGCATTAAAAATGATTTCTATTTATGGATCAGAAGATAAAATATTAAACAGACAAAGCTTCGAAGAGAACAAATCATATGGGCCTAAAGATTCAAAGTACATTGAAATCAAGGGTGGTAATCACGCATTTTATGGAAGTTATGGTCAACAGAATAAGGATGGCATAGCAACAATTACTGCACAAGAACAACAGGACTTAACAGCAGAGAAAATTTTAGAGTTTATGAATAAATAATAATTAAAAGGATGTGAAATCAGTGCTTCAAATTAAAAGAATTTATGATGAATGGAGTAAAGAAGACGGTTTTAGAGTATTGGTTGACAGGTTGTGGCCCAGAGGAGTATCCAAAGAAGAGGCAAAATTAGGTCAGTGGTTTAAAGAAATTGCACCTTCAGATAAATTGAGAAAAGAGTTTCATCATGAGGATGAAGAATTCAAAGATTTTGAAAAAGATTATTTAAAAGAACTAAAAGAAAATCATAAAAAAGAAGAATTTTTAAGCTTAATTAAAGAAAAGTTGGATTTAGGAAATGTAACACTTTTGTATGCTGCGAAAAATGAAACTATGAATAATGCAGTAGTATTAAAAGAATGGATAGAAGATAATTTATAGATTAATTTAAAGGATATATATATAATTTTATCCTATATCTTTTTCCATTCGATATTTACATGGAAGTTGGGTATAATAGAAGTACTAAAGAGGAAGGGATGAGATACTATGAATAGGTTAGCAAATGAAAAATCTCCGTACCTACAACAACATAAGGACAATCCAGTAAATTGGTACCCCTGGGGTGAGGAAGCATTGAGTAAAGCTGAGGCCGAGAATAAGCCCCTATTTATTAGTATCGGTTATAGTACCTGTCATTGGTGCCATGTAATGAATAGAGAAAGCTTCAGTGACCCAGAAGTTGCAAAATTATTAAACCAATATTTTATCCCTATAAAGGTAGATAGAGAAGAAAGACCAGATATAGATAAAGTGTATATGAGTTTTTCTGAAGCTATGATTGGTCAAGGTGGTTGGCCTTTAAATGTATTTGCTACACCAATTGGAAGACCATTTTATGTTGGAACCTACTTCCCTAAAGAAAGTAGTGATAAAACCATGGGGATAATGGATCTAGTAAATAAGTTAAATGAAATTTGGCAATATGATGAAGAAAAGGTATTAGATGAAAGTTATCATATTTTAACAGAAGTAAAAAAACTATATGAAAAATATGCAACAGGGGATATAGACGAAGATATAGACCTTGAAAGTAATAGAGTGCTTAACAGAATATTTGATTCTGAAAATGGTGGGTTTGGCACCAAGCCAAAATTTCCTATGCCGCAATATTTGTTATTTTTACTTGCTTATGCAGAAAAATTCCAAGATGAGAATTCTCTCAATATGGCAGAGATTACTTTAGAGAATATGTATAAGGGTGGAATATTTGATCATATTGGCTATGGATTTTTTAGATATTCAGTAGATGAAAAGTGGTTAGTTCCACATTTTGAGAAAATGTTATACGACAATGCACTATTATCATTAGTGTATACAAAAGCCTACGAATTAACAGGTAAAGAATTATATAAAGAAGTAGCAAATAAAATATATGAGTTTGTCATAAGGGATATGATGTCAGATGAAAATGTGTTTTATTCAGCCCTAGATGCTGATTCTGAAGGGGAAGAAGGTAAGTATTACCTACTTAGCTTTGATGAGATAAACAATCTCTTAGGAGATGAAATAGGTGCTATGTACGCTATTAATTATAATATTACCCCTGAAGGAGATTTCAAAGGCTTAAATATTCCAAATCTAATTGGAAAAGATTTAAATAATTTAGATCAAAGCTTAGATAGTATGTGTCAAATGTTATTTACATTTAGAGAAAAAAGAACTCCACCACACAGAGACGAAAAAATATTGACCTCTTGGAATGGACTTATGATAGCAAGCTTGTCTTATGCAGGTGGTGTATTTAAAAATAATTTTTATATAAAGAAAGCCAAAGAAGCTGCAGACTTTATCTTAAAAAATTCAACAGATAGTGAAGGTAATTTATTATCTATTCATATTGATGGATATAGTTATAATCCAGGCTTTTTAGAAGATTATAGTTTCTTTATATTTGGCTTATTGAATTTATACAAAGTAACCAATGAAGAAAATTATTTAGAAAGAGCTAAAGTGTTAACAGAGGATATGCTAGAACTATTTGGTGAAAAAGATCATAAAGGTCTTTTTTTCTACAACCATAAGTTTGGAGAGCTGGTATTAGATCCAAAGGAAATATATGATGGTGTTGTGCCTTCAGGAAACTCTATGGCTTTAATAAATTTACTTTCTTTATATAATATAACAGGTGAATTTGATTATGCAGTAGGAGCTAAAGAAATATTTTTTAGTTTTGGTGGAGAAATAAATAAAAATCCACTAGCACATTTATATGCCATAATGGCCTATAAGCACTTAATTTAAAAAACAAACCCGCTAAAAAAATTAGCGGGTTAAATTATGAGTGTTATACAAACAAGTTCATAAAGAATGTTATTACAGCTACGTTAAAGAAGTCTATAAATAAGCTTCCTACTAGCGGTAAAATAAAGAAGGCTACTGGAGATGAGCCAAACCTTCCTGTTATTGCAGTCATATTTGCAATACCGTTTGGTGTAGCACCAAGACCAAAACCACAATGTCCTCCAGCAAGAACAGCTGCATCATAATCCCTACCCATAACATTAAAGGTGACAAAGTATGCAAATGAAGCCATTAGCAATACTTGAGCAACTAGCATAACTATAAATGGAACTGCTAGATCTGTTAATTCCCAGAGTTTTAAGGCCATTAATGCCATTGATAAGAATAAGGATAATGCAATACTACCTATTACATCTATTTCAATAGTTGGAACTTCATAAATATTCGTTATATCTGATAAATTTCTTATAATTGCTGCTGCCAACATTGCTCCAATATAAGGAGGAAAAGTCCAACCGGTTTTCTCCACAATAAAAGAGGAAATAATAGTTCCAACACCCATAGCAATTAGAATTTGATAAGTTCCAACAGCAAAATTATTTGGTACTAATTTACTTTCTTCTTCACTTAGATTTGAAATATTTACTCTGTCTCCGTTTTTAGCTAAACTTCCCTTTTTTTCTAAAAGGTTGTTCTTTTCGATTAATCTTTTACCCAATGGTCCACCCATCATACTACCTGCAATTAGACCGAAAGTAGCCGCTGCTACGGCGATTGCTTCTGCTCCTATTGCTCCAGCATTCTCCAACTCAGGACCCCAAGATGCTGCTGTACCATGACCTCCTGTCATTGGAACGCTTCCTGTTGCTAGGCCAATAAGGGGATTTAAATCAAATAAAGTTGCTAATCCAATACCTAAAACATTTTGCAGTGTAACTAAACCTACTGCCAGACCAAGAAATATGAATACCTTTATTCCACCTTTCTTTAGCAATCGAAAGCTAGCGCTAAAACCTACAGTAGTAAAAAAAGCTGTCATAGCTACCACTCGAAGAGTGTCATCCATTTGGAAATCTATAATACCTGTTAAATGTAAAATTAATGCTAATATTGCAAATAAAGTACCTCCAACCACTGGTGCTGGAATACAGAATCTTTCAAGGAAATCGATTTTCCTAACTAAGTAAGAACCTATAAGTAAAACAATAACGCCCAGTGCCATTGATTGAACCATATCCATTTGTAAAATCATATGTATACCTCCTATTATTACTAGATTAATATAATTATAAGAGGAGAATTCAAGATATGACAATAAACTACATAAAACAACTTAAATATATATTAAAACTTGATTTTCGAAACGATACCTTCTATAAATTTTTTTATATTAATTTTGCCCCGGTGTTTTTTTGGATCTTCTATATGACTCATTTGTTGTCTTATTTGTTTAAAATCAAATAAAAGGCTAGAATATTCAATAAACTTTGGATTATAGTAGTCATCTGCACCCATTTGAGCTAAATTGGATAGAGATTTTATTATTAGCCTACGGATTCTTTGTTCTAGTGTTTTAATATTGATGACTTTATCTTCTGATTGTTGTATTATTTCTACATATAAATCTTGTAACTTGTAGTCTGAATGAGTATACAATTTTTTATATTCAATAACTTTTAAGATTAGTTGGATTAATAATTGGGCACCTGAATCCCCAATTATTCCTAAATCGGTCAAGATTTCTTCAATTTCATTTGTTATATTCCGTTTTTTAGGAATATTAATAGTCTCTGCTGAAATATTAAGGGCGCTTTTTATTAAATTCATAGAATTCTCAAGTTCAATATTGCTAGTTACATTTTTTATTACGTTAATTACCTCTATAAAATTAATAGGTTTTGAAATAAAGAAAATAACCCCTTTATTATAGGCCTTAGAAACCATTTCTTGATCTTCGACTTGGGAAATCATAATTACTTTACCAGCAAATCCTTTTTCTTTTATTTCTTTAACTATTTGCACTCCATCTTTATGGGGTAATAAATAATCTATTAATAGAATGTCAGGATTATAAAACAATATTTCCTCCACAGCATGTAAACCACTATCTAGTTCTGCAACAACCTTTCCTAGATTATTAGTAATTATAGTTTTTAAGATTTTTACAATACTAATATCGTCATCTAAAATAAGAAATGTAGTAGTCAAAATATCACCTTCCTAATGAATTTAGTGGGATCATAATTTCAAAATCAGTACCTTTATTTACAACAGAACTTACTTTTATTGTGCCATTTAGTTCATTTAATATATTTTCAATATGAGATAATCCAATTCCAGTAGATGCTTGTCCAGTATTAGGATCAAATTTAGTTGTAAACCCAGGGCTAAAAAGATAAGGGATTAGATCAGCTTCAATACCTGAACCAGTATCTGATAGTCTAAAAACAATATTATCTTGCTTAAGTGATTGCACTAGTTTTATGGTGCCATTTTCTTCACAAGCATCGATAGAGTTAATTATTAAATTATTTAAAATTGTAAAAAGAGGGTAAAATATTTTCAATTCTATATTATCTTTTACTGTAAAATTAATTTTTATCTCTTTATTGCTTTCATTTATAAATCTTAAAATATTATCTTCTATTATGGTAAAAATATCTTTAATACTCATTGTATCTTTATGGTCAAATTGCTTTATAAAATTATCAAATCCTTTGACTACTCTGAAATAATCTTTTTTAATCTCATGTACTTCTCTTGCAATATCTAATGCCTGATTTCTTAAAAGATTATCTTCTAATGCTGAATTTAGAGCCATAGCCTTGCTCATAACATTTTCAATATCAGTCATTGATTTTTTCAAATAGAACATTTCAGCTTGAATATTTGAAACCATTGTATTCAACTGACTGTACCTTTTTTGGTGTTCTTTTTTCCTGATTAATAATTCTTGGCTTTTAAATATTATATATATTAAATAAGAGCCAAAACTTCTAACTAATCCTACTAAAAGGATGTAATTAAATAAGTTCGCATTTAGATTATTACTAATTATTGCTTCAATTATATTACATATAACATCTATTAAGAAGAGGCTTATAATAGTAATCATAGGGTTATCTTTATTTTTCCTTAAGCCAACTACAAAAGCTACAATTCCATATAAAATGTAGTAGAAAGAAGCTGGATATACAGCTAGAATTGATGTTGCAATATTAATATTTGGAGTTTTAAAGAAATACAATGTGCTACGCAATCCTAAGACTGATAAACCTGTAAAAACCCCAATATTGATTTCCTTTAAATCTTCTTCCAATAGAATAACCAATGATAATGCTATTACTCCAGCAGAAAATCTGAAATTTCCTTGAAAAGGGAAAAAATACATTTCTCCTAATAAAGTTATTGCAATAATAGATAATATATATTTTTTGTTTGTATTCATAGTATTTTCCTCCAAAAGATAATTAAATTATAACATATTTATTTGATTTTCAGAATATTTAATATTATGTTTACTTAATTGGAGAATAAGGTATAATATATAGTAACAATGAACAAGAAGAGTAACTATATAAAAGGTTTATAGCGAGTTAGGATTAGTGAAAGCCTAATAATACTTATATGGTGAATGGGCTTGTGAGTGTATACCTGAAAAAATAGGGTATAGGTTTAATCATCCTTATATGATTAGAGTAGGCCTAATTGGCAAATTGAGTGGTACCGCGGAAGATAACCTTTCGTCTCTTTATAGAGATGAAAGGTTTTTAATTATTTAGGAGGGATTTAAATGGAAAAGAAAGTTGTTTTTAGTGGAGTACAACCATCTGGGGCCCTGACCATAGGTAACTATATAGGAGCTATTAAGAATTTTGTAGACTTACAAAATAGTGGGGAATATAATGCTTACTATTGTATTGTAGACTTACATGCAATCACAATTCCTCAGGTTCCTAAAGATCTGAGAAAAAATACTTTGGATGTATTAGCTCTTTATATGGCAGTAGGTATTGATCCAGAGAAATCTACTTTATTTATACAATCTCATGTACCTGCACATGCTGAACTAAGTTGGGTATTAAATACAATAACCTATATGGGCCAATTAAATAGAATGACTCAATACAAAGAAAAATCTCAAAAATCCGATGAAAATTTAAATGCTGGATTATTTACCTATCCAGTTTTAATGGCTGCAGATATACTTCTTTATGGAACAGATATAGTACCAGTAGGAGATGACCAAAAGCAGCATTTAGAGTTAGCTAGAGACGTGGCACAAAGATTTAATTTTAAATACAGCGATACCTTTATAGTTCCTGAGCCGCAAATAAAAGAGTTTGGTGCAAGAATAATGAGCTTACAAAATCCAGAATCTAAGATGTCAAAATCCGATTCAGATGAAAATGCATATATATTACTTTTAGATAGTCCGGAAATTATACGAAGAAAAGTTAAGAGAGCAGTTACTGATTCTATTGGAGTAGTAGCATATAATGATGAGCAGTTAGGGCTTAAAAATTTATTAACTATATATTCTATATTTTCAGGAAAAGATATACCATCTATAGTGGAAGGATATAAAGGGAAAGGATATGGAGCTTTTAAAGAAGAGTTAGCAGATGTAATTATCCATGCATTGAAACCGATTCAAGAACGATATGATGAAATTCGTAACAATAAGGAATATTTAGAAAAGGTATATAAAGAAGGGGCTGCAAAAGCAGAATATGAAGCCCAAAAGACCTTAAGAAAAGTCTATAAAAAGGTAGGCTTTATACCTAGGTAAGCATTAAATTTATAAACTTTCAATGAAATAGCTTTGACTTATAATCTGGCCTTGTATATTATATAAGAGGAACAATGAGGAACTAAATTTTACAATAGGAGGCTATTATGAATTTGCCAAACAAGATTACAATTATGCGTATTATTTTAATACCTATTTATCTTTTAGTGTTTTATTCTAGTATGGAAAATAGACTCCTAATTGCAGGCTTGATATTCTTACTAGCTGGTATATCAGATTTGCTAGATGGATATATAGCTAGAAAATATGATTTGACCACGGATCTAGGAGCTGTATTAGATCCATTTGCAGATAAATTAATGAGTTTTGCAGTTTTGATCAGTTTTGCTTCTATAAAATTAATCCCAATGTGGGTTTTAATTGCTATTGGTTTCAAGGAAGTTTTTATGATAATAGGTAGTGGGATTTCATTAATTTATCATAAAAACACAGCAGTTCATGCCAACTATTATGGGAAGTTTGCAACAATATCTTTTTATGTAGCTATACTTTCTATTGTTTTTAAAATTAATGATTTATTATCAACAGTATTACTTATATTAACAGTTACACTTAATATATTAGCATTTTATAAATATTTAAGAATTTTTCTTGTAATGCGTGAAAATAAGAATAATGGACTAGTTGACAAATAAAAGGATAGAATATATAATTAATACAATAATTTAATAGTTGCTAGGATAAAGAGGAGTAAATAAGTAACCTATACAGGGAAGGAATCCATGACTGAGAGATTCTAAGGCAATATTTATTGAAGGTAGCTTTGGAGCATTTAGACTGAGTTTAGTAGGTCTAAAGGGTGATACCCTTATAATTTTTAAGTGCCATGGAAACTCATGGAATTAAGGTGGTACCGCGAATTAACCCTTCGTCCTTTTATTAGGATGAGGGGTTTTGTTTTTTGTTTAAATTATAGATAAAATTGAAAAGGAGGATATGGATATGTTAGAAAATTTACCAAAAACCTACAACCCTAAAGATTTTGAAGATAGGTTGTACAGCTATTGGAATGATAATGGATATTTTAGAGCAGAAGTAGATCATAACAAAAAGCCCTTTACAATTATGATGCCTCCACCAAATGTTACAGGAAGCCTTCATATGGGCCATGCATTAGGTTCTACTCTTCAAGATATTTTAACAAGATGGAAAAGAATGGAAGGTTATTCTGCTTTATGGTTACCCGGGACAGACCATGCTAGTATTTCTACAGAAGTTAGAGTTGTAGATAAAATAACTTCAGAAGGAAAATCAAAAGAAAGCTTAGGTAGAGAAGGATTCCTAGAAGAAGCTTGGGAGTGGACACATTTATATGGTGGAACAATAAAGAATCAATTAAAAAAATTAGGGGTATCCTGTGATTGGAGCAGGGATAGATTTACCCTTGATGAATCTATGTCAGAAGCTGTTTTAGAAGTATTTTTAAGACTATACAACAAGGGTTTGATTTATAGAGGCGATAGAATAATTAACTGGTGTCCAAGTTGTGCAACTGCTATTTCAGATGCAGAAGTGGACCATGAAGATACAGAAGCACTTATTTGGTACATTAAATACCCTTTAAAAGATAGTGATGAAAGCATTACAATAGCTACTACCAGACCTGAAACCATGTTAGGAGACTTAGCTATAGCTGTGAATCCAAAAGATGAAAGATATAAAGATCTAATTGGTAAAATAGCTATTTTACCATTGGTTAATAGAGAAATTAAGATTATTGAAGATGATTATGTTGAAATGGACTTTGGATCTGGGGCAGTGAAGATAACTCCTTCCCACGATCCTAATGACTTTGAAGTTGGAGAAAGGGCAAACTTAGGTCAATGTATAGTAATTAATGAAGATGCTACTATTAGTGAAGGCTACGGCAAGTACTCAGGTAAGGACAGGTTTGTTGCTAGAAAATTAATAGTAGAAGATTTAAAAGAACAAGGATATTTATTGGAAGAAAAAGTACACGAAAATTCTGTTGGCCATTGTCAAAGATGTAATACAATTATCGAGCCATTAATTTCTAAGCAATGGTTTGTTAAAATGGAGTCTATGGCAAAAACGGCTCTAGAAGCCTATGAGAATGGACAAGTGAATTTTATACCTGAAAGATTTGGAAAGGCTTATACCCATTGGCTAGAAAACACTAGAGATTGGTGCATATCTAGACAATTATGGTGGGGTCATAGACTTCCTGTTTATTATTGTGATGATTGCAATCAGGTTATAGTATCAAAGACAGAAATTCACAATTGCACAAAGTGTAATAGCACTAATATTTATCAGGACCCAGATACCTTGGATACTTGGTTTTCTTCAGCATTATGGCCTTTTTCAACATTAGGATGGCCTAAGAAGACAGAAGATCTAGATTACTTTTTCCCTACGGATGTTTTAATTACAGGATATGATATTATTGGTTTTTGGGTAGTTAGAATGATATTTTCAAGCTTAGAGCAATTAGGTGAAGTTCCATTTAAGGATGTACTTTTGACTGGTTTAGTACGAGATAGCCAAGGTAGAAAGA
>CAYZDC010000055.1:0-11230 GCA_964477045.1 uncultured Tissierellaceae bacterium
TGGTTTCATTTTCTTTCATTAACTGATGAAAATCTGGATACCACAACATAAAACCTACAGGCTCACCATTCTTTTCAACAAATAAAAGATTTTCGCTTTTTAACAAAAATTGAAAATCTTTAAACAGCTCTAAATCTTCTTCAGCTTTTCTTTTATAATAAAATAAGTGATCTTCAAAAGCCTTGTTATTAATTTCTGTGTAAATTTGTGCTTCTCTTTTTAAATCTTTAAAATTAACCCCTCTTACTGAATATCTAGCTTCTAATTTTTTTATTAACCTTTCATTAAATAATCCTTTAAGGGTACTCATATCTTTTTTATATGAAACCATAGGAATTTCATTGAAACTATTTTGCTTAAAAAAATAATGATAATACTCTGGATTATGGGGCATTCCAAAGCTTTGCTTTTTATCATAATCACTGGCTAAAAATCCCAGTCCATAGTTTACATGTATATTTAAACTTCCAGATATTTTTCTTGCACCTTTTTCTTTAGCTAAAGTTTCTGCTCTATCTAATATAAGTTTAAAAGCATTTATATCAAATTTACATGCTTCAAAAAAACCTATTTGTAAAAACTCTGGTAATCTACGGGCATATGCAAGAACTGAAATCATTATGATTTCACTATTATCTACTACCATTACAGGCTCTAAGTCTACCATTTTGCATACTTGACTTTTACCATTTAATAAATCTTTTAAAAGACCAGACATAGAATTTCTTTTTAAAGGATTATTTAAATACCTATCTTCATAAAAGTTAATAAAGTCTTTTTTATTTTTATTGCTTACATATATTAATTTCATTTTTTTCTCCTATTGGTTTATCTTATTCTAATTATATCATAAAACTATAACTCTCAGTAATTATATACTCCTGTCTCCCTTTAATGAAATAAATTAATATTATTGCATTATTTTAAAGTTTAAGGGTATAAGTAATTATAGTTAGAAATATTAAAGGAGGTATTGTTATGTATGTTCATAAAGACAAAAGAGGTTTAGACAAAGAACTTGATAGTTGCGAAGTTAATGGCACAGAAAAAGTTCCAGTAGAACCCAAAGATTTAGAGGGAGCAGGGTCATATAATAAACACAAAGATCCAAAGATTGAAGACACAGCAACTGATGTTTATTATAAGACAGAGTGTAAAGTTCCAGGCTCAAAGGTTGCAATACCTACAGAAGATTCCGTTGAAAAAGCAAAAGAATGGGTAGATGATGTAAATAAAATGTAATAATAACTAAATGAAAATTGTTCAAAATAGCCTTTATTTATAGGGGCTATTTTTTCATTTCCCATTGACTTAGAACATATGTTCTGTTATTATGTAATTAAACATAAATTTAAAAGATAAGATTCCTGCAAGCTGGGAATCCACTCTTTTGTGTTCTTAATATTGAATTTTAACAGGGGTTGCTTTTAATGAATAGAAGAATTATTTTTCATATTGATGTGAATTCAGCCTATCTTTCTTGGGAAGCTAGCTATGCCCTGCAACATGGTGCAGAAATAGATTTGCGAACTATTCCTTCCATTGTAGGAGGGGACCAAAGTAAAAGGCATGGCATAGTATTGGCTAAGTCCATACCTGCTAAAAAGTTTAATATTATTACAGGTGAAACTGTTTATTCAGCCTATCAAAAATGTCCTGAATTAATTATGGTCAGCCCTAATTACGAAAGATACATAAAGGCCAGCGATGCAATGGTCAGTTTAATCCAAGAATATTCTCCCTATATACAAAGGTATTCCATTGATGAAGTTTTTGTAGATTATTCTAATTCCAATCACCATTGGTTGGATACAGCCTATGAAATTAAAGATAAAATAGAAAAGGAATTAGGCTTTACTGTTAATATAGGCATTGGGGAGAATAAACTATTAGCTAAAATAGCTTCAGATTTTAAAAAGCCTAATAATGTACACACCCTCTTCTCTTATGAAATAAGAGATAAAATGTGGCCATTGCCAGTAGAAGATCTATTTATGGTAGGCTCTAGAACAAAGGCCAAATTAAATGGGCGAGGGATATTTACCATAGGCGAATTAGCTGCCTTAGATAGAGAATATATATATTCATGGTTAAAAAAACCTGGGCTTCTTATATGGGAATACGCCAATGGTATTGAAAATTCTAGGGTACGGAATAATCCTATTCCTGTAAAGTCAGTGGGTAATTCCACTACTACATCCTTTGATGTAGATAATAGACATGAAGCCCATATGATACTTTTAGCTATTTCTGAAATGATTGGAATGAGGGTTAGAGATATAGAACAAAATGGCAGCGTAATCTCCGTTTCAATTACAAATGGAGATTTTTATTCCTATTCTCATCAAAGAAAGTTAGATATACCTACTTCTTCTACTAATTTAATTTATAAAACAGCAAAAAGTCTTTTTAATGAAATGTGGAAAGGTGAATCATTGAGACGTTTCTCAATTAATATATCTGAACTTTCTTCAAATGACTTTTTCCAATTATCTATTCTGGAAAACTTTAATAAAAAGCAAGAAATATTGGATAAAACCATAGATGAATTGAGATATCGCTTTGGATATAATTCAGTTATTAGATCTTGCTTTCTTCATTCAGGAATTAAACCTTTAATAGGTGGTGTAGTTATGGAAGATGAATACCCAATGATGTCTAGTAAGTTTTAGGAGCGATATATATGAAAATATTAATGAAACCTATAGAAATGATTGCTTGGTTTAATAAGGATGCTTACCCTGTGCCTTTAAGGTATAGAATTACAGCTGAAGATATGAGCTATACAGTAATTAAAGTGGATAAAATCTTATTTAGAGAAGAAGAGAAATTAGCAGGCAATAGAATGATCCTTTATAGATGTGAAGGTATTATTAATAATATGGAAAAAATATTTGAATTAAAATATGAATTATCTACCTGTAAATGGTACTTATTTAAAATGTGATATAAAAAAACACCTATCTCTTTGATCAAAGAGATAGGTGTTTTTTATATTTATATTGTAGAAAACTGTGCCCTCACAGTTCCACATATTTTATATTAATCTTCGAAAGCTTCGCTAACTTTCCACTCTTTCCAAACATTACCTACTAAATCTGGTCCTGGTTTTAATGTGTTTTTCCCTGGTTTCCAGCCAGCTGGTGCAACTTCTGCCCCTTTTGTTTCTCTAACTAATTGGAATGCTTGAACTTGTCTAATGGTTTCTTTGAAATTTCTTCCAACTGGAGGTGTAAGTACCTCGTATCCTTGAACTATTCCATCTGGATCTATTATGAATCTTCCTCTAGTTTCTACTCCAGCATCTTCATCATAAATTCCATACATCTTACCTATGTCTCCACTTTGATCTGATAACATTGGGAAAGGTATATCTCCATCTATCATTTTAGACAATTCATGATCGTTCCACATTTTGTGAACAAAAACACTGTCTACACTAACTGATAAAACTTCTACGCCTAATTTTTGTAAATCTTGGTATTTTTCAGCAACTGCTGAGACTTCAGTAGCTCAGACAAAAGTAAAGTCTCCTGGGTAGAAACATAATAATACCCATTTTCCTTTATAATCTTCTAATTTTACTTCTGTAAATTTACCATTATGGTATGCTTGTGCTTCAAATAATGGTGCTGGTTTTCCTACTCTAATCATTTGCATTTCCTCCTTAATTTCAAGTAACGGTGCATCAACTTTTAATTCTTTTTTCTTATTAGTTACTGGCCTTGAGCAACCAACTTTCATTTCTTCACCCATAAGTTCCCTCCTTAACATTTTTATCTATTACATTTACTTTACTAATTCACAAAAAGACAGTATAATAGTATATGTAATAGAAACAACATTGTAATCATTACAATGTTGTAGTTGTTACATTAATAATAACTTATTGAAGATGATTTGTCAATGATTCTTATGTTACTTTCATAAAGAGGTGTGAAAATGATAAAAAACCAAGAAATGATTACCCAAATATTAAAAAACAAGGAAATTACTCCTTCTTATACTAGAATAAAAATATATGATTATTTAGCTAAAGATAAAATACACCCAACTGTTGATGAGATTTATTTGGACTTAGTTCAATTTTTCCCAACTCTTTCTAAAACAACAGTTTACAATACTTTAAAATTGTTTGTAGAGAAAGATATTATTAGGGCTGTTAATTTATATGATAATAAAATGCGCTACGAACTCATAAGATCAAAACATAGTCATTTAAAATGTGATGTATGTGAAAACATTTATGATATTCCAGCGGATATTAATGTTTATCTTCCAGATGAACTTAAAGGTACAATAATTAATGAAAATCATCTTCTTATTACAGGAACTTGCTCCCATTGTTTGAAAAAACAATAGGAGCTTTTTTTGATTTTTATGGCTTATGCTTGATATTAGTATTTGTTGTAATGAGATATATGCCTATATAGAGTATTATAATAATAATAGAAAATAGGGAAAATTGTAAAGGATCTATTCTAATATTTAACCAATCCCCAGGAAATATTAAATCAAATAGATTAAGATTTAAAATTGTTCCTCCTAAAATTGAAACTGCTGCAAAAACAATCCATATCTTAGCTCCAAATTTATAGTTTATAGCAGCTATTAAATTCCAAATAGTAGAAAACAATAAAAGCGCTATAAAAAAATATACTATCATAAATATTACACCATCTGTTCCTATATTAAATACTTTGAAATCATAGATGGGTTCTTTGCCTATAAATTTAACTAATATAGGATCTAGTTTCATAAGAATAGATTGAATAACTGCAAATATAAATGTAACTACAATACTTTTTAAAATCATTGATTTAAAGAAATCCTTACGAATAACACTAAAGGATAAAGCTATTGGAAATTGCTTGTAATATAATTCATAGTTGTAGACAATTATATAGACTATTATAGGAAGAATATTAAATCCCAATAAAGAAAACTCATTCCCATTGCCAACTTGGGTAATCCCAATACTTACACTAGTATATTTAGTTACAAAAAGTGCAAATATATCTACAATAAATATTATAGCCCAAAATTTTAATAAAGAAATTTTACTTTCATTAAGCTGAAACTTAATAGCTCTTTCCATTTAGATTACCCCCTTTAGGTCTAAATCTTTGTTTTCTGTTAAATATACAAATAGTTTTTGTAATGGAATTGGACTAATATCTACATTTTTTCCCTTTAAGACTTCTTTCTCTTCTTCTGACAAATCTCCAAATACTCCAATTATTAAAGAAGGTCCAAATTCTTCTTTAAAAATAATCTCTTTATCCTTAACTAGGGGTAATATATACTCCGGCCTTCCATTTAAGAAATAAGACTTCTCTAGTAAATTACTTACTTCATCCTTTATATAAACTTTCTCATCTTTCAATATTATTACCTCTTCAAATAGGTTAGTAACTTCATCTATTAAGTGAGTTGATATAATAACTGTTCTAGGATTATTTTCAACATCTTCTAATAGAAGATTATAAAACTTATACCTAAAAGCTGCATCTAAACCTAAAGAAGGTTCATCAAATATTGTTAGTTTAGATTTAGAAGCCAATCCTATAATCAATCCTACTATGGTTTGATTACCCCTAGATAGGTTTGAATATTTTTTCTTTATATTCAAACTAAACTCTTTTAATAGAAAGTTTTTATATTCTTCATCCCAATCTTTATATAATATTTTTGCGGTTTTAAAAATATCTTTAACTTTAATATCATCTACGCCTATTCCCTTTTCTTCAACTATACATATATCTTCAACTACTTTAGAATTTTCGAAAATTTCTTGATGGAATAATTTTACTTCCCCACTATCTTTTCTTATTTGATTTGCTATTATATTTAATAATGTGGTCTTACCTACTCCATTTCTACCTAGAAGCCCATATATTTTGTTTTCTTTAAGAGTAAAGTCAACATCAGTTAGAACTTTAGTTTTTCCATATGATTTATATAAATTATTTATTTCTAGCATTTTATTTTCCTCCTTTAAAATCTTTAATAACACTAATAATTTCTTCTATAGGTATTTCAAGCCTATTAGCCTCTATAATTATCTCTGGTAGTATATCTTTAAAAAATGTATTTTGCCTTTTCTTTAGAATTTTCTTTCTTGCACCTGGCGCTACAAACATTCCCATTCCACGTTTTTTATATAATATATCTTCATCTACTAATATATTTAGGCCCTTTCTTGCAGTAGCTGGGTTAATATTATATACCTTAGCAAATTGATTTGTAGAAGGAGCTTGATCTTCCTCTTTTAGATTTTCTTGTAATATATCATTCTCTATTAATTCAGCTATTTGTATATATATAGACTTATCTGAATTTAAATCTAGCAAAATTACACCTCCTGAAAATTAGTTGTTTGGTTAGTTGGTTGTGTAACTAAGTATATAATGTTTTAGAAAAATTGTCAAGTTTTTTATATAAAAAAAAGAACCTAGTAAATTATAATAAATCTCCTAGATTCTTACTATATATCTGTTATCTGTTACCTGTTACTTTATCTTATTATTTACTTTATTTCTCTTGCCCGTTATTTTCCTTATTTCTATTCTAATAACATTAGTCAGTTCAATAGAGTCTTTGATTGCATCCTTGAAAAATCCCATATTATCAGGAGTATATTTTTCACATAACAACCTTAGTGCTAAAATCTTTTCATTAGCATTGTCTACTAAGCTAGCTGTACCAAATATAACAGCAGACTCAAACTCAGTTGTAAATACATCAGTTGGTTTTATCCCTACAGATGCTTTTTCATCTGGAAATGGTATGTTTATATCCCCTACAAAACTCATAGATACTTCCGGATTATTCCTCATGTTTTTAATCTTAGTTCCTTCTGTTGCAGAGTGAATATAAATTATATTTTCTTTTCTAACAAAAGAAATTGGAACAGAATAAGGAGTATTGTCTTCATTAATAGTAGCTAGGGAACCATAATCCGCCTTATCTATAATGGAATAAGCAAAGTCTATATCCATTTCACGATCTTTTCTTCTCATTTCTTCCATACAATCATCTCCCAAAATTTATGTATTCTCTTATATTATATATACCCAAATCTTATGCTTTACTAGCAATCCAGTTTTTTATTTCTAGAGATATACCTCGTAATGAGGAATAGTATAAGTCCTAATATAGCCATAACTCCATAGAAGGTCATAAAAATCCCCTCTTTCATTGTAGGATTGGGATTGTAGACTACCATTGGCTTTATGAAATTATATAGAGCAATATCAGCTGATATAGCAGGAAGAACTAGTCCCCAAAATATTCCATCTTTCTTAGATAAGTAAACTATAGCAATAAAGTAGAGTATAACAAATACCATGAAGATTAATAAAATTTTTATTCCTCCTATAGACATTTAGGCTCCTCCTTTAAATCAAATTCTTATACCCATTATAATAATAAAAGGTATTTTATCATACTAGCTAAAATACCTTTTATCTTTAATTAAATTATGATCCTATTATTCTAAAACCTTCTGGCAGTGGATCTTCAGGATCAAGAACTAGTTGGTTGAATCCAGATATATATGCACGTCCAGAAATCTCTGGTACAACAGCTTTAAATTTTCCCACTTCAGTAAATCTAGCAATTTTACCAGTCATAACTGTATCTATAATACTATGATTTATTAAAACATCACCTTCATTTAATTCTCCCTTATGATGATGAAGTGCTACCCTTGCACCTGTACCAGTCCCTGTAGGTGAACGATCAATCTGCCCTTCAGCAAAAATACAGATATTTTTTGTAATAAGTTTATCCCCTTCTCTCTTTAAGGGTGTATAAAATATTGTCCCATAAATTCCCTTAAGTCCTGGTTCTAATGGATGAACAACTTCCATAGCATCCATTACTTTGTTTTTTATTTCCATACCCTTTTTAACAAACAATTCAGCATTCTCTTTAACAATATCTATTCCCATTTTTTCTGCATCTACAAATACATAAAATGCTCCCGAGTATGATATATCCCCTGTAACTGTACCATATCCATCTACATCTACTTTTATATTTTCTTTTAAAACAAAAGATGGCACATATTCAACATCTACATCTCCTACTTTTCCATCTTTCACATTAGCATATGCCATTAATCTTCCTGCAGGTGAATCAATTTTAACAAGATTTCTACCTTCTTTTGCAGGGATTATTCCTGTCTCAAGCACAGCCATGGTTACTCCAATTGTAGCATGTCCACAGCCAGTACTTAGACCTTCATTATGTGTGAATAGTACTCCAAAATCACCATCATCAGTAACCGGTCTAGTAATTATAGTACCATACATTCCACTATGACCTCTGGGCTCTAGCATTATCATTTTTCTTAGATCATCATGATTTTCTAATAAATATAGTCTTTTTTCTAGTATAGTATCTCCCGGTAGTGGTGGAAATCCAGAAGTCACAATACGAGTAGGTTCTCCTCCTGTATGTGTATCAATACAGGTAATAAAGTTTTTAAAATTCATCATAAAAAGCACTCCTTATATAATAATTTTATTGTTCATATTAAAACCAACATTTCTCTATGTAAGATTTGTAAATATTAAAATATGAACTGGTCTCTTTCATTACTTATCTATTATAACATATGATTATAAGGGAGCAATACTAATGGGTTTTACCTTCAACAGTTTTAATATCTACTTTATAATCTAAAGCTGCCTCTATGGCAAAGCCCAAACCTTTAGTAATATCTTCAATGCTCATACTAGCTACATTGCCTTTTGTTATAACTTGTTCAGTAGAATAAGGAACATGAATAAATCCGCCTCTTATACTAGGATATTTATTATGGCTTAAATATAACAGTCCATACATAAGATGGTTACATACAAAGGTACCTGCAGTATTAGAAATACTAGCTGGGATACCTTCTTCTCTAATTCTTGCAACCATAGCTTTAATTGGTAATGATGAGAAATAGGCATTTTCACCATCTTGGTATATCTTTTCATCTATAAGTTGATTTCCCTCATTGTCTGGTATTCTAGCATCATCTATATTTATCCCTATTCTTTCTATAGAGATATCAACTCTCCCTCCTGCCTGCCCAACACATATTACAATATCAGGGTTTTCTTTTACCATTAAGTTATCTAATTCCTCTATAGACTTATGGAATACAGTAGATATTTCTCTTTTAATAATCTGAGCACCATTAATCATGTCTTCTAAATTTTTAATAGCCTCATAAGCAGGGTTAATCGCCTCTCCATCAAATGGAGTAAAGCCAGTAATTAATACTTTCATTCCATGCACCTCCATATGCTTTATTTTTTATAAATCGTCCTCATCTTCTAATGATTCAATGTACTTTCTCTTTTTTCTAATATTAAACTCTCCCCATGCATAATCTAAAATAACAAAGAAAATAGCTCTAGTTATAAATTCAAATATATATGGCATGTATTTCCAATCAGTTGTGGAATTTTCTTTAAAAAGCATCCTATCTGGATTCATTATATCAAATACTAAAAAGATAGCCCCTAGCCTTATAGCATCTTTTATATAATATGCCATTCTAGCTCTTTTGCTTTCTTTTGATTTACCTAAGGGCAGTTCTTTACCGAAAATAGTTTTTGGGACATGGTATTCTTTATGGATTATATGATAAAGGGTGATAGTTACAGACATTATAACCACTAATCCTATAAAAAATGAACTTGATCTGAATGTTTTAGTTTCAACAAATCTAACTAATATTACACCAATAGAATATATCATAGCAACAATTCCAGCCATGCCAAGGGCGGCAGTTCTTCTAGATTTTTCTCTTTCATCGATTTTAAGCCTAGGTTTTTCTTTATTGCCTTTTTCAATTGAACTATCATATCCATCACTGGCTAAATAATAAATAAATGCAAAAATAAACATAGTCACTAATAAGATCATCTCAGTAAAAACTGTTTTAATACTTCTAGTCTTATCAAATGTATATATAATAATCCCTATTATGTATATAAAAGCTATTATAGCAGCAATTTCCATAGCTTCTCCTAATATCTTCTTTTGTCTTTCATCTAAATTGTCATTACCAGTCATCTTCATCTTCTCCCTTCCAAAATAACTCATCTAAAGTCTTACCCGTAGCCCAACATATTTGCAAGCATAAATTTAAAGATGGATTATACTTTCCTGCCTCAATGAGTCCAATAGTTTGCCGAGTAGCTCCCACCATATCAGCCAAATCTTCTTGTGACAGGTCTAATTCAACTCTTGCCATTTTTAATTTAACATTTCTCAAGTTTGCCACCTCCATTGAGTACATTGTAATATATTGTATACCTAATGTCAACTATATATTACATTAAGTAATTTATCCCTTGCATAATGTAATATATAATTATAGATTTAAACTGTCATAAAGATCGTTAATTTCATCTTGCCTGATGCCTAAATACCTTTTAGTCAAATTTAAACTACTATGATTTAAGGTCTCCATGATTAAAGCTGGATTAAAACCTTTTCGCCATGCATGATAACCCCAAGTCTTTCTTAGGGTATGAGTTCCTACATTTTCTTTAATTCCAACAGCAGCCGCTGAATCTTTTAATATGTTTAAAGATTGTTGTCTAGTTAAGGGTCTGTTCTTCCCTTCCCTGGATTTAAATACATAATCATCCATACAGTAGATATCAAAGCTATCTAAAAGCTCTCTTAAAGCCTTTTGTGAAGCCTTGTTTAACTTAATATCCCTGTTTTTATTTGTCTTTCCTTCTATGATCTTTATAGACTTAAAACTCTTCTTGTTTTTATTTAAAACATCAGCCCAGGTTAACTTTAATAAGTCTGAAATCCTTAAAGCCACATTAATTCCTACCACAAATAAGGCATAATCTCTTAAACTTCTACCTTTTAAATATATTTTCATGTCTTGGATTTTCTTTTTATCCCTTATTGGATCCACTGCGTTCATTTAACCACCTCATGTATAGTTTTACACAAAGATAGTATTTAATACACTATGACAAATTCAAAAGCAAAAAACAAAAAAGGACAGAATGTAAATACACTCTATCCTAGTGATATCAATTGTTTAAGCTATTTTCAAGAGTTTGTCATAATTGCTATTATGTCAAACTGAGAATGGCTAAAATTAGGCTTTAAAAGCCTACCGTAAATATTGCTGAGTTTGTCATAATATATGATAATATTTAGTTACAAATAACTAGATTGTGAACTTAAAATACTCTTA
>CAYZDC010000056.1:0-11008 GCA_964477045.1 uncultured Tissierellaceae bacterium
GCATTGTGAATTTAATTGTCCATTTTCAATTGCCCTACTCCTGTCCATGACATCTTTTATATTTCTTCCCACTACCACATGGGCATGGGTCGTTTCTGCCTATTTTCTTTTCTTTGTTTACTATTGGCTTTTGTGGTTCATCGCTGGAAGTAGATAGTGGTTGGGCTACTCTTTTTCTTTCTAATTTATCTGGGTTTTGTACATGGAATAAATAAGTTACAGTATCTTCTGAGATTGAATGAGTCATTTCATCAAACATGTCAAAACCTTCCATTTGATATGCACGAATTGGGTCTTCTTGGCCCATGGCCCTAAGTCCAATACCTTGTCTAAATTGATCCATTGCATCTATATGATCCATCCATTTAGAGTCTACTACTTGTAATAGGATAACTCTTTCCACTTCTCTAAACCTATCTTCACCAAATTCTGCTTCACGTAATTTATATAATTGTTCTGCCTTCTCTAATATGGTTTCTTCTAAGATTTCTTTTGTTAAGGATTCTCTATCTAATTTTGTAATTGTACCCTTTGGAATCCCAAATAATTTAATTGCATAATCTTCTAGTCCTTCAATATCCCATTCTTCTGGGTATTTGGCTTGTCTAGTGTAAACTTCAATATTTTCTGCAATCAGGTTTCTACTCATTTCCATAATATGACTTCTAAGGTTTTCACCTTCTAAAACTTTCCTTCTTTCACCATATATTACTTCTCTTTGTTGGTTCATAACATCATCATATTTTAATACATGTTTTCTAATACCAAAGTTATTACCCTCAACTTTCTTTTGAGCTCCTTCAATGGTCTTAGTTAAAAGTGAATGTTCCAAGGCTTCATCCTCAGGCATATTCATTTTATCTATTACATCTCTAAATCTATCTCCAGCAAATAGTCGCATTAAATCGTCTTCTAAAGAAATATAGAATCTAGTAGATCCTGGGTCTCCCTGTCTACCAGCTCTACCTCTAAGCTGATTGTCTATACGCCTAGACTCATGTCTTTCAGTACCTATAATGTGAAGTCCACCGGCTTCTATTACTTTTTTACTTTCTACATCAGTTTCTGCCTTATATTTTTCTACAAGATCTGAATATACTTCTCTGGCTTCTAATACTTCTGGATCATCTACATCATAAAAACTATCCACAAGGGAAAGTGTTTCATCTGTAAATCCTTTTTTCTTCATTTCCAATTTTGCTAAAAAGTCTGGATTACCACCTAGTACAATGTCTGTACCTCTACCAGCCATGTTTGTAGCTATGGTAACTGAATTAAATCTACCAGCTTGGGCTACTATTTCAGCTTCCCTCTCATGGTACTTGGCATTTAAAACTTCGTGTGGAATCCCTTCTTTTTTAAGATAACGGGATAACATTTCTGATGTTTCAATGGTAATAGTACCAACCAATACTGGTTGTCCTGTAGCATGTCTTTCCTTTATTTCCCTTACTACAGCATCAAACTTAACATCTTGATTCATATAAATACTATCTGGTAAGTCATCTCTTGCTATTGGTTCATTTGTAGGAATTTCTACAACGTCCATATTATATATTTCTCTAAATTCATCTTCTTCAGTTTTAGCTGTACCTGTCATACCTGAAAGCTTTTCATACATTCTAAAATAGTTTTGGAATGTAATAGTAGCCAGGGTTTTGGACTCAGAACGTACATTAAGTTTTTCCTTGGCTTCTATAGCTTGGTGAAGCCCGTCACTATAACGTCTACCATACATTAATCTTCCAGTAAATTCATCTACTATGATAACTTCTCCATCTTTTACTACATATTCCTTGTCTCTTTTCATAGTACTATGAGCTTTTATTGCTTGATTAACATGATGAGCAATTTCCATATTATCCATATCTGATAGGTTTTCAACTCCAAAGAAACTTTCTGCTTTTGCTGTTCCTTTTTCTGTAATTGAAGCTGATTTTCCTTTTTCATCTACTATAAAGTCTACGGTTTCTTCTTTCATTTCTCTATTAAAAGGATCCGATGACTTGTCTTCATTAGGATCTAGTATTCTGCCCTTTAGGGTTCTAACAAAGTTATCTGCCATTTCATAAAGGTTAGTAGATTTGTCCCCTTTACCTGATATTATTAAAGGAGTCCTAGCCTCATCCACTAAAATACTGTCTACCTCATCTACGATGGCATAATATAGTTTTCTTTGAACCATTTCTTCTTTGTAAATAACCATATTATCCCGTAAATAATCAAAACCAAATTCATTATTTGTACCATAAGTAATATCACATCTATAGGCATTTACTCTTTCTTCATTGGTTATTCCATGAACTATACATCCAACAGTCAGGCCTAGAAATTCAAAAACCTTTCCCATCCATTGCTTATCTCTGCTGGCCAAATAGTCGTTTACGGTAACTATATGCACTCCTTTTCCTGTAAGAGCATTTAAATATGCAGGCAATGTGGCTACCAAAGTTTTACCTTCACCTGTTTTCATTTCAGCGATTCTACCTTGATGTAAGATAATACCACCATAAAGTTGAACATTGAAATGTTTCATTCCAAGAACTCTCCACGAAACTTCTCTTACCACAGCAAAAGCCTCTGGTAAAATATCGTCTAAACTTTCCCCATTTTCCAATCTATTCTTAAATATATTTGTCTTATCTTTTAATTCCTGATCTGTCAATTTACTTGTTGATTCGTCTAGTTCTTCTATTTTATTTACTATGGGATCTAACTTTTTTAATTCTTTTGAACTATAGGAACCAAAAAGTTTTTCAAACAATCCTGCCATTAATTAAACCACCTTTCTCTATTCTTACAATACTTCTATTTTATCACTAAATCATTATGCTTTCAACTATTTCAATTATGGCATAAAAAAAGTTGTAGCTCATGCTACAACTTTTTTTATATTATAACTCAGGCTCTATTAAGCCGTAATCTCCATCTTTTCTTTTATAAACAATTCCTACATCATTTGTCTCTCCATCTAAATAAACAAAGAAGTTATGTCTTAATAATTCCATCTGCAATATAGCCTCTTCTGAACTCATAGGTCTTAAAATAAACCTCTTAGTCTTAACTAACTTTGGCTTGTCGCTATCTTCTTCCACTATTAATGGCATTACATTATCAAATCTAATGGTTTCATTGTTTTTATATCTCTTTTGTAACTTTGTCTTATGCTTTCTAACTTGTCTTTCTAGAACATCTACTGCCTTGTCTATTGAAGCATACATATCATCACTTGATTCTTCTGCTCTAATAATTGTTCCAGGTAGGTTTATTGTAACCTCTATAATTTTCCTATTTTTTTGAGTACTGAAAGTTACATTTCCCTCGATGTCTTTTTGAAAATATTTGTCTAGCTTGGTTAATTTCTTTTCAGTTACTTCTCTTAGGGCATCGGTTACCTCAACGTTTTTTCCAGTATAAATCATTTTCATAAACCCAACTCCTTCATATAAGTAGTGTAAACTTATCGTATTTGTATATCTATTTGTTACCCTTCATTAGCTACATTATAACATGAAACCAGAAATTAATAAACCCTGACTATGGAACAGATCATATTTTCTCTAGGCCACTTGCATTTACCTAATTCTGTTATATTATTAACAACCTATTCACATATGGTGGGGATAAGCAAATCTTAACCCTGTGGATAATGTGGGCAAGTCTGTGGATACCCTTGTAACTTATTTGTAACCTGTGTATAACTTTCCCTATTTAAACTTTTTCTTAAATATATAGAAAACAATTAATATCTGTATTCCTTTTAAAATACTAGCAATAATTACTCCCTTTATATCATGGGTTATATTCATTATGGAGGTATAAAAATAAATACTTATAAACAATGAAGGAGCTAGCCCAATTGCAGACCCTATTAAGTGTTCATAAAAACTTATCTTTGTTGTACCTGCCACATAACTGGTTAGGGTAAAAGGAATAACTGGTGTATTTCTAAGGTAAATAATATAGCCAATACCATGTCTTTCTATTAAGGAGCTAATATAATCCAAATCATATTTTCTCTCTTTTCTATTATAAAATGAAGTAACCATGGACATAATACTTCTATTAAAAAGCCTGGCAATGGAAAATGACAAGGTGGCAGAGATAACGCCACATATTATCATTGCAAAAAATCCTTTTAGTCCAAAAAAATATGCAGAAAAAAATGAAATCCAAGATAAGGGCACAAAAAACACTAGTAATACTATAGAAAATGCAGTAAATATTAAAAAGAAATTATTACTAGATCCTTCTTGCATTTGGATTAATTCCATTAAATTATCTTTATTAAATATTCCAACTACAAATATTAAATAAAGTAGGGTTAACAATAAAACACTAAATATGAGAATTCTTCTTTTTCTGCCCTTCATAGCTTATCCACCTTTTAAAAGGCGAGCACATAGGCCCGCCATATTACATATTTTATATACTTATTCCATAATTGGAGGAAATACATTGCTTCTGTTTTGAGGAACCTGATTTTCTTCATCGATATCTAAAGCTCTGTCATCTATAGTATCCAACCATTCTTTTATAGGCTCAACCACTTTTTTAATAGTTCCATCTACAAATGGGTTATCTAAATTACCTATTTCTACCAACTCTAGGAAACTCATACTTCCTCCTGCTTTACATAAAGCTATATAATCTTCCCAGGCTTTAATATGATTGGCTCTATCCTTTACCCAAAATTGGAAGGCACATATTTGAGCTAGGGTGTAGTCTATATAGTAGAAAGGTGTGGAAAATATATGTCCTTGCTTAAACCAATATCCACCTCTATTTAATATATCATTGTCTTCATAATCTCTAAATGGCATATACTTCTTTTCAATTTCTCTCCATTTTGACTTTCTCTCTTCTGGGGTAGCCTTAGGTTCCTGGTATATAAAGTGTTGGAATTCGTCTACAGTCACTCCATAAGGAATAAAATTAATTGCTCCTGCTAAGTGACTAAATTTGTATTTGTCTACTTCTTCTTGGAAGAATAGTTCCATCCATGGCCATGTAATAAACTCCATACTCATAGAATGTATTTCACAGGCTTCATAGGTTGGGAATCCGTATTCTGGAAGTTCAAAATCCATACTCATATAACTTTGAAGGGCATGACCTGCTTCATGAGTTAAAACATCAATATCTCCACTTGTCCCATTAAAGTTAGAAAATATAAATGGTGACTTGTACTCAGGAATAGTAGTGCAGTATCCCCCACTCATTTTACCTTTTTTGCTTTCTAAGTCTAAAAGTTCTCTTTCTACCATAAATGTAAAAAACTCATCTGTCTCTTCTGATAACTCCCTATACATAGTTTTCCCATTTTGGATAATCCATTGGGCATCTCCTTTAGGAGTAGCATTACCACTTAAATATTCTATTGGTTCATCATAATACTTTAAGTCATTTAAATCTAACCTGTCTCTTTGCCTATATTTTAATTCAGTTACAAGAGGAACCAGGTCTTCATATACTTGTTTTCTATAATTTGCAACCATAGTGTGGTCATAGTCAGATCTATTTAATCTTTTGTAACCCATTTCCACATAATTCTCAAATCCTAGTACCTTTGCCATTTTATCTCTTACCTTTACTAAGTCATCAAATATCCTGTCAAATTCTGCTTCATTGTCAGCAAAAAAACTATATACTTTGTCATAGGCTTGCTTTCTTATTAGTCTATCCTTAGATTGCATAAAAGGAGTCATTTGACTAAGGTTTCTAATTTCCCCTTGGAAATCTAATTTAGCTGAGGCAACTAATTTGTTGTATTCTGTGACTAACTTGTTTTCACTTACAAGATCTTCCATAATTTCCTCAGAAAATGTTTGGATTTGCATTTCTGCTAATCTAAAGATTTGCTCACCCCAAATTTCTTTTAACTCATCTTTAAACTCAGAATTGATTAAAGCTCTATAGTATTTTGCTATTAAGCCTTCGTAAACTGGTGTGTTTTCATCTATAAAGTTCATTTCTTCCATATAAAACTCATCTGTAGTATCAATAGAATATCTTATATGAACCAATGAAGCCATAGAATCCACATGTAATCTTAGCTTGTTTATCTTCTTTATAATCCCATTTTGAGTTTCTAAATCTTTTGCATTTTCAAATTCTTCCAATAATCCTTCAAATTCAATTCCAATACTATTGAGATCCGGACGCTCGTATTTGTAATCACTAAATACTATCAAAATATCATCTCCTTATTTTTATATCTCTAAGTATATAATACCAAATAAAAATTAAATTAGCTATATTTTCCTATTTACTATGATTTTATCCTAAAATGCTATATAATATATAGTAATTATTAATTTTAGAAGAAACAATGGGTATCAATAGATTATACAAGCTTTATAGCAATTTAAAATACCAATCAAAATTCTTGTAACATTTTTAAATATTTAATGGAGAGTGATAGTTTTGCCATATGATTCGTACCCGGGCATTATAGCATTATTTATACTTATAGGATTGTCCGCTTTTTTCTCAGCTTCAGAAACTGCTTTAATATCGCTAAGCAAAATTAGACTTAGACGAATGGTAGATGATGATGTTAAAAATGCTAATATAATTAGCAAATTAATTGAAAACCCTAGTAATTTATTAGGTGCTATTTTGATTGGAAATAATATTGCAAATATAGGTGCTTCTGCACTTGCCACATCTTTAGCAATCCAGTATTTTGGTCCATCTTTGGGTGTAGCAGTAAGTACAATTGGAATGACCTTATTAATCTTAATATTTGCAGAAGTTACCCCAAAATCACTGGCATCCCAGTTTTCGGAACAAACTTCTATTAAGGTTTCAAAGCCAATGTTTTATATAACCAAATTGTTGTGGCCCCTTACTTTTACCCTAACCTTAGTTACTAATTTATTAGTAAAGTTATTAGGAGGAAACAAGGCAGGTACCCAGCCACTTATTACAGAAGATGAATTAAAAACCATAGTAAATGTAAGTCATGAAGAAGGTCTTTTAGAAGGTGATGAAAGACAAATGATATATAATGTGTTTGAGTTTGGTGATAGCCAGGCCAAAGATGTTATGACTCCACGAACCAACATGGTAGCAGTTAATGTGGATTCTACTTATGAAGAATTAGTAGAAGTTTTTAAAGAAGAAAACTTTTCTAGGACTCCAGTTTATGATGAAGATATAGATGACATAATAGGAATTTTACATGTTAAAGATTTGATATTTTATGTTAATGAAAAGGAGAGCTTTAATTTAAGAGATTTAATCCGACCTGTTTATTATACTTATGAATACAAGCCTACATCACTTTTGTTTGATGAAATGAGATTAAGTAGGTCTCCAGTAGCAATTATCTTAGATGAGTACGGTGGTACTGCTGGGATTGTAACTACAGAAGACTTAGTTGAAGAGATAGTAGGGGAAATAAGAGATGAGTATGATGAAGAGCATGAAGATATTGAAGTTATAAAAGAAGATGAATATTTAGTAGAAGGTAGTATGAAAATAGACTTGTTAAATGATATGATAGGAACTAATATAGAATCAGAGGATTTCGACTCAATTGGCGGATTTGTAATTGGACTCTTGGATAGATTCCCTGATGTAGATGAAGTCATTGAATATAATAATATTCGATTTGTAGTAGAAAAAGTAGAAAAAAATAGAATTGAAAAAATGAGAATATTGACCTAAACAAATCTCCCCTATTTAGGGGTTTTTTGTTGTGTACTTATAATGGAGATAGTATATAATATAATTGAATCAGCTTTTAAAGGAGGTAATAATGAATACATTAAATTATGAAGAACTAAGAAAATTAGAGACTAGTGCTACTAGCAAACTCTTAAAATATATGGAAGCAAATGTTGACAAGGATAAGGCATTAGAGGAAATGGATTACTTGTATCCTTATTTTCAAGATGAAAGTAATAAGTCAGCAGTTGACCTTTGGTTAAGCACTGACTATATTCCAGGTAACAACAAGCCCTATATAGAAACCTTTCTTCAAGAGGAGAAGAACAGCCTAAATGATTTGGAGATGCAAATCTTGTATAATAGACGTGATTCTTACCTGTCCCTGTTTGAAATCATAGACTATATAGGAGAATATGTTGTTGTAAAAGATATATTACAAGATAAAGTGAAAAACATATGGGAACCCCTTCTTACAAATGTTATTTCAGAAGGTGAAATCATTCTAGCTAGAGTAGGAAAATTACTAGATGAATATAGTTTTATAGGTACCATAAATTACCTGCCATATAATATGAAGTCCATGTTTATGGAAGAGGTAATGATAGATTTGAATTTAATTAGGCGCTATAACAATTCAATAACCATGGAAGAATATTTAAAAGAACACACTCTGACCCTATACAGAATCTATGGAGATTGTATTTTAGATGCAATAGAAAATACTGAAGATATAGTTTCCATACTTTATGATGAACTAGATGAATTCGAACTTTATTTAAACAATAAATATCATAATGTGATAATAGGAAAACATATTTCTAATCTAATTGATTTTTTTGAATATTATTTAGTAGATGAAGATCTAACCCTTTACCATATAGATAAAATAGATTTCCATGTTTTCTTCAAGCAAGCCATTGAAGAAGGATTTATTGATTCTCAAGATAGTTTGAACTCCTATATATCTACTTTGAAAAAGTATTTACGATTTTTAAATACTTTTTATGGAGAATACAAGGATTCATATTTACAATTACTGGATATTAGTAACAATAGATTTTCTTATATGAATAAGTTAAAGGCAGCTAACACAAATTTCAAAATAGACAAGCATCTATCCTCTTTTTTGACTCTATCCCTAAATGAAGTTGCCCAAACCTTTCTTTTTGATTTTGATAAATTTTTATTATATACAGTAGAAAATCCATTGGAATTAACAAGTAAAAACAAATTTATAAAACGAAAGCATTTATTAGAATTTGAAGATATTTTAGAAAGTAATACTATCAAGAGAAAGAGTCCTAACCAAAAAGACTTTCCATTAGTAAACTTGTATTACTTTATTTCTATTAATTTAGGGCTTATGGTGATTAAGGGCAGCTATTTGACTATAACTAAAAAAGGAACCCTTTATTTAAGATTAAGAGAAGAGGAAAAGTACTCCCTATTCTTTCAATATATTTGGAGTGATGACTTTATAAAAGATGTATTAAAATCAGACAATGTAAAATCCATGGCAATTACTAAAAAGACCTTTCCTGGATTGATCCAAAACTTTAAAGAAAATAAATACTATGGTATTACATCTATTGCTGAACTGTATTCCGGAGAATCAAGATTCTTTTTCGCCTACTATAAGTATTTACAATATCTAGGGCTAATAACTTGTAATTTATATCCAAATTATGAAATAATGATTACCACACTGGGTAAAACAGTGTTTAACTACCTGCTAAGCAAGGGTAATAAAGAATCCAATATGAGTATTATTGATTTAGATAGCTTTAGGAAAAGCAAATAAATTTAACAGGAGGTTTTTATGCAAAATTTATTGTTAGATGATTTCACAAAGTATAAGTTTTTATCATCACTAAAATTTTCACCTAATGGACATAATTGTGGATTTATACTTCATGAAGTAGATCTAGAGTCCAATAAGTACCTTTCTAATATTTATATATTAGATGATTTAAACAACACAAGAAAGCTTACCTCTTTTGATGAAGAAAAGAGCTTTGCATGGAAAAATGATGACACAATAGTATTTTCCTCATTTAGAGACAAGGAGGATAAGGAGCGTTCTGAAAAAGGTGAGCCACTGGCCTGTATATATGAAATAGATATCCATGGTGGTGAAGCTAATAAATCTACCACTATACCATTAAGTATTTCAAGTATGAAGTTTATAGATGACGATAATATGATATTAACAAGCTCCTTTGACCCTACCACTCCAGATTTTACAGATTTAGAAACGGAAGAAAAAGAAAGTCTATTTGGTGAAATTAAGGAAATCAAGGATTATGAAATACTAGATGAAATACCATTTTGGTCTAATGGAACAGGATATACTAACAAAAAAAGAGAAAGACTATATCATTACAACTTTACAACACAAGAAATAACTCCAATTACTGATAATTACACTGAAGTTGAAAGTTATGAATTAAATGAAGAACGTACAATGATGTTAATTATTACTACCTCATATATTGATAAAATGCAAACCAAAACTGATATATACCTTTATAATTTATCCAATAAAAGACTGGAAAAAATTTCACCATTCAATACTTTTAGATACTCTTATGCAAACTTTTTTGGAGATAAGATAATATTTATTGGAAGTGATATGAAAAATTACGGATTAAACCAAAACCCTAAATTTTATACTATGGATTTAGGTGGTTATAATCCTCTTCAAATATCTAAAGACAATTTTGACTATGCTACTAATAACTCAGTAGGTTCTGACTGTAGATATGGTAAATCTACTACTACCACTGTAGATGGAGATTATCTTTATTTTGTAACTACAGAAGGAGACTCTTCCTTTGTAAATAGAATAAATATTGAGGGAGAAATTGAAAAGCTTACAAATAAGAAAGGCTCTATTGATGGACTGGATGTAGCTAATGGTAAAGTGAATTTTATTGGCCTTAGAAGTTTGAAATTACAAGAATTATATAGTTTGAAAAACAAAGATGAAACTCAATTAACCCACTTAAATCAATGGGTAATGGAAGAAAGAAGACTTTCTATTCCAGAAAAATTAACCTTTAAAACCAAAGAAGAAGTTTTGATTGAAGGTTGGGTAATGAAGCCAATAGGCTATGAAGAAGGCAAAACCTATCCTGCCATACTTAATATCCACGGTGGTCCTAAAACAGTTTATGGTGAAGTATTCTTCCATGAAATGCAATACTGGGCTAATGAAGGTTATGTAGTATTTTTCTGTAATCCTAGAGGCAGTGATGGTAGAGGAAATGCCTTTGCAGATATTAGGGGCAAGTATGGTAGTGTAGACTATGAAAATATAATGAAATTTACA
>CAYZDC010000057.1:0-10657 GCA_964477045.1 uncultured Tissierellaceae bacterium
GCCACTTTTCATCTGTTAATCTTTCATCTGAAATAAATTCATGGAAAGAAAATACAGCTCCTCTTGTTAAATAAAGCTTGCCATCTATTGGTACCACTACATATATTTCATAGGCAGGTCCAACTCCTGCTTCCATATATCCTCCTTCACTTAAAGGATTTGGTGCAATAGTATGATAATCTGCAATAACTGCCATATGCTTGTCTGTTTCAGAGGTAATTTCATGCCATCTCATTCCATCCCCTGCAAAGGAACTTGTTAGTCCTTCTAGTATTCCTCCAAAATATTGAATGGTATCATATTCTTCTCTGGTTAATTCTTCATTTCTAAGTTGCTTTATAGAACAATTGATTAAGAATTCTAAGTGGGTTTCAAACTCTTCCATTTTTTCATCTATGCTAATTACAGATAGTCCTCTTGCTTTTAGATTAGCTCTTGAAAACTTTGTTAGCCATAGTAATTTTTCATAGACTTCTATATTTGGTTCCACATATCCTACAACATCTTCATACCATTCTCCACCCATTTCTGCACCACTTTGCTTTCCATAAAGGATAGTGTCGTGTTTCAATTCTGACCATGATCCCAGGGCTGTGTTCAAGTCCTTGTGAACCCAAGACATATTGGTCATGAAAGATGGGTAGCCCTCTGTAAATGGGTCTAGGTAGCCTTTTAAGGTCCACATCCAACCATTATACATATTCTTCATCCATTCTTCTTCATTTAACTTTCCAAACTTGCCCTTTAATCTTAAAACTTCACTTTCATATTCATCCCAATGTTGATTTACTTCTTGGTCTAATTGTATTTCCAATGCTCTTTCAGAGCCTAATACAGCCATTACGTCTAATCCAGAAGGTACAGGCCTAACTATTGGTTCTACTAATTCTTGAATTATGTCTGCATCAAGTACATATCTTTGACCCATAAATCTAAATTGCTTTCCTACTGGCATTCTAACTGTTGTGAACTTGCCTTTAATCTTTGGCTCTGGTAATGTGTCAGCTTCTTTATAGAATTCATCTAATTTGCCAGGATGGTTTAATTCATTTAAGTCTATCTCGTCTCCATATATTTTAAATAACAGTTCTCCATATTCATAAATTCCCAAATCATCTGAGCTTCCTACAAAGAAATTAGTAGGTTCATAAATGTTCTCCCATTTTAGGAAGTTTTCTTCCTCAGAATAAATACTGTAGGTAATTAATAGGGCTTGCAGTGTTTGCTCTATATTCCTATCTGGCTCTTCAAAGTAAAGAGGAAATGGAGCTTGCCCATACCACATCATAGCTTTAAAATACCTAGTTAAGTCTTCAGACCTAGTATAATGACCTCTAGGAGTAAACTGACTATAATCTAAGTCATAATAAGGATATAAAGCAGATTCATCAAAACCTTCATGGTTGTTAATTTTTTCTAGCTCTGCTTCAGCTAATCTTTTTGCTTCTTCAGGTAGACCATTTGGTAACTGTTTTTCCAAAGCCAGTTGTCCAACTGAGAAGTAAGCTAGGTTTTTAAGTGCAGCTGCTTTTACCTCTTCATTTTCTAGACTTTCATATATTTTTATAGAATCATTTAACATATTTTCTGTTAATTCTTGGATTATATTCAGTAGTTTTTCACTTTCTAATACCCTAAGTGTATAATCATAGAAAATATGGTAAACTTGCAAAACTGAATCTGTAGTTATAAAGGAAGGTATGGCTTTGTATTCATTTTCCTCGTATACATAAAATAACTGTTCCTGCATTGATGGGCTAACTACAAAATTATTTTGTTTTAGGAGCTCTAGTTGCTCTTTAGAAAACTCTCCAAAGATATCCAAGTTTTCAATATTGGACAGGTCTTTATTTACACTGTAGGGCTCTACTAAGGTTTCGAAAACCCTCTTTTCAAAGGGAACTGATACTTCTGTAGGTTGGAATTGTTCTATTGCACCTAATAGTACAGGCTTGTTATCTACTACTTCTAGATCTGGCTTTGGTTCTGGTTCTACAACTTCTGCAGGCTCTTTTGGTGCACATGCTGATAGGGTTATAATCATTACTAGTAATATGGCAATGACTCCACTCCATGATTTTCTTTTCATTTACCTCACCCTTTCTATATTTATTCCTTGCTCTGACAATACTAATTTCCCTGTAAATTCTCTTTTTCCCTCTTTAGTATTTATAAATATTTCATCCCCTCTTTTATCCAAGCTATTTATTTCTTGGAAATTTTCACTTTCCATAAAGCCTTCAAATCCAAAACCCTTCCATTTATAAGTATTAATTATATTTCTACCATCTTCTAGGATTTCTATACTTATTAATTCATCTATTCCATCCCCATCTAGGTCGTAAAAATTGTAATCTACAAATGGTCTTGAAAGTCTTGAACCTCTCCATTTCGGTTGCATTTGTCCATCCCTAAAGCTATATATAAAGGGTCTTTTTGCCATTACTGGATGAAGGGGGCTTTCTTTATAAACCCCTATAGATATATCATCTATTCCATCCCCATCTACATCTCCTAGGGATATCTTCCAAGGTTTTAAATGGGAATAATTTTTCTTAAATACTTGTGTCCATTCATCAGAAATTTCATAGATGATTAAATCTTCATCCTTTAAGCCTACTAAATAGTCTTCTCCATTACCCATTATATTACCTATAGCAAAACTTCTTATGCCAAGATCTATTGCTTTCTGTTGAAACGGGTCTATTTTAGAATTGCCACTAGAAAAAAACAAAAAGGATACCCCTACAAGTAAAAACACAATACTTATAAGAAATATCCTAATATTTTTCATCTTATTCACCTAACCCTTTATCTTTATATTAACAATCATTTTATATAAATGGGTTACAATGTCATTACAGTTTTCTGGAGACCACTGGCCAGCAAAGCTAGCCCCTACCAAAGCGGAGATCCTTCAGGCTGACAACCATATTAGAGTAAGGTAATACGGAGTGTGCGAATAATCTTCTATTTTAAGATTCCTCATTTCATTCGGAATGACAAGTCGACCAAGGTCGCCACATAATTATCTATTCACTATTCACTATTCACTGTTCACTGTTCACTATTTTTTCTTCCCTATTCCTTGTTCTCTTGCATAGTAAAACAAATATTGTTGGGCGAATCCTGCTAGGTTTCCAAATACTCTGGCTCCGTGGCTGCCAATTAATTTTACATTTGTATCTTCTTTTAAGTAAAAGTGTTCCATTACTCTTTTTACCCAAACATCTACTGGGAAGGCTTCATCTTTATTAAAGGCAAATAGGAGTATACAATCTGATACCTTTGGTCCTACTCCTGGTAAGGTCATTAATAGCTCCTTGCCTTCATCTCTTGTTCCAGTGAATATATCTTCAAATTTAAAATGTCCATTAGCAATCAATCCACTGGTCTGTACGATTCTCACATCCCTAAATCCTACTCTGCATATTTCCCTTAAATCTAAGGGGTCTGCTAAGGCTAAGGCTTCTGCTGTGGGAAAACTATAGTAATCATCCCTTATTTTTTCTCCATAATGCTTTGAAATTAATTCTATGGAGTTTTTGATTCTTGGTATTCCATTATTAGCAGAAATTATAAAGCTAATTATCATTTCAAAAGGATCTTGGTTTAATATTCTAATTCCATCTCCAAATGTGATTGCTTCTTTTAATATAGGGTCTTTGGAAAGTTCAGCTTTTATCTGCCCATAATCTCTATCTAAATCAAAATAATTATACCAAACATTATAAAAATCTTTTAAATTAGTTCCATTTAAGATAATGTCTTCTCCAATTTTTTCCACATTGACTACTTTCCCATAGGCTATAGTAGTATATGAACCATCATCTTCTTTCTTCCATCTAAAGGCTTGGCCACATTCAAAGATATGTTCAGGGTGAAAGTCCTGTATACCTTTTAGTATTATTTTGTCCTTTAATTCTAATATATTATATTCCATCCTATTCTCCTTTTAAAACTTTAATCCTACTAACCCTATGATATCATATCTTAAATTTTAAAAAACTTTTTTCGCTTACAAATGTTTGAATATTATATAAAAATAAGACTTCATCTACAGAGTTTTCATCTATAAAATCACTTATGCTCCCGTTATAGTACCTGGTATCTAACATAATAATATTTTCATAATTGTGGATTAAAAATGGTATCATACTATTCCCAAAGCTATCTTTTAATACCACTATGGTTTTTCCATTCTTAATAGAAGTATTTATTTCCACTAAGGCCTTATCTCCACCTAAGAAATAGGAATACTTGTCTGTTTTATATAAAAAGCTATTATCATATAGGTCTCCAGATTCTGGACTACTATTAAAGTGTATTTCATAGTCAATTGGATTCTTCCCTGTATATTTATGAATAGTATCTGGTTTTCCTAAATAAAAATTGGCTTTTCTATAGCTGGTTCCATAAAATTCATCGGAGACAAGATCTATAATAAAGTCCCTTTCTATTAGGGGACTGCCTCCAAGGGATTCTATATACTTTTCATAGGCGTAAAATGCTCCTTTTGAAGTCCAATGGTGGTCAGTTTTATAATAAATATCCTCATTGGCATGTTCTTTAAATGTATTGATTAAATCTGTTACTATTATATCTTTATTTAGCTTTTCTTTAATCTGTGCTACTAGATTTTCTTCATCAATTACAGGTGCATAGGCTGGTAGTTTATCCTCTAATACCCCTGTTTTAGTTGGAACTAATAAGGCTCTTATTTTTATATCTTGTCCAATAGAATTAGCAAAGATATTTATATACTCCATATTTAAATGGAATTGTTCTTTATCTAAGGTATTTTCCACATCAAATAAATAATCATCTTTTCCAAAATAAACTCTACCATTATCCTTTTTAAGCATGGCTAATTGAGACAGGGTTTTTAAACCTATCCAATTATCTCTACCTATAAATTGATCACTGGCATATTTTTCAAAGTTTGTGGAAAAGTCTCCACTAAAAATATTGCTAAGGGTTAATTCTGGAAATTGAGCTAAATATCTATTTTCCTTACTTGAAAATGATTTTGTAGGTCTAGTAATATTTATTATACTAAGACCTAATACAATTATAGCAAATAAAATTGAAGGAATTTTTGATTTCATAGTTGCCTCCTAAAAACGAAAATATAGAAATGGATTATAGGATTGATCCACTAAATATGCAATACTCAGTACAAGTATAAACAGCAAATATACATTTTCAATTATAATAGCCTTAAATTTAATATTTCTTTTTTCCCATAGGGTTTTAGGTATGCTTGTTGAAGCTATTATTAAGACTAAAAATAATATTATATTAGTATACAAAAGATAAATTGAATTCCCATCCAATAGCCCTCCACTTCTAGAATTAAATAATCTTCCTATATATTGGAATCCATCTGAAAATGAGTCAAATGCAAAGATAACCCAGGATATAAGAACCAGAGACAGGGTATACAATCTTCTAAAAAATGATGGTAATTTTTCCAAGTATTTCATTAAGATAAATTTTTCTAAAATTAATATAATTCCAAAGTAAAGACCCCATAGGGCAAAGTTCCAAGAGGCACCATGCCATATTCCTGTGAGCATCCACACTATTAATATGTTTCTAATATTTAGCAATTTACTTACTCTATTACCACCTAAGGGTATATACAAGTATTCCTTAAACCATGTACCTAGTGAGATATGCCATCTTCTCCAAAATTCTGTAATACTTCTACTGGTATATGGGTAATTGAAGTTTTCTAAAAAGTTAAATCCAAACATTTTTCCCAGTCCGATTGCCATATCTGAATATCCGGAAAAATCAAAATATATTTGAAAGGCAAAGGCTAATATTCCTATCCAAGCTGTTAGAGTTGGAAGACTGGAAATATCTCCTGCAGATATACCTTCCCATATAAGACCTATGCTATTGGCCAGCAAAACCTTTTTTCCTAAGCCTAATATAAATCTTTTTACTCCTTGTCCAAATAAATCAAAACTTTCTATTCTATTGTCTATTTCATGGGCCACTGTTTTATAACGGACTATAGGTCCTGCTATTAGTTGGGGGAATAGGGTTACATAGGTTCCAAAGGATATAATATTGTTTTGAACTTCTGTTTCTTCCCTATACACATCTATTGTATAGGACATGGTCTGAAAGGTATAAAATGATATTCCTATAGGCAAGGCAAAGCCTAACAATGGAATGCTTGTAGACAATAAGTTGTTTACATTTTGGATGAGAAAGTCTGAGTATTTGAAAAATCCTAATAAGCCTAAGTTTGCAAATAAGGATAGGGATAACCATAATTTTGCTTTGTTTATTTGATCTCCAGTTTTATAAAAGTGAATTCTCTTTCCGCAGGTATAGTCTACTACTGTTGAAAACAGCATTATCCAAATGTACCTTGGCTCACCCCAGGCATAAAAAAACAAGCTAGATAAAAATAATACTAGATTTCTATATTTTCTTGGGCTTATAAAATATATAGTTAATACTATAGGCAGGTAATAAAATAAAAATAAAATACTAGAAAAAACCATTTATGCCTCCATTTAAGAATAGGGCTTGATATGAAGCCCTATAATTTATTTAAAGAATTCTGCGATTACATCTTCTACTTTTCTAACTTCAGCCTGGGCAAATTCTAATTGCTCTTCTTCACTAGCATCATCTCTATCATCATATTTGCCTAGCATTACAAAGAATATATAATCACCGTGACGTACCACATCTGCTGCATTAACTTTAGCCATATTCATAGGGTATTGCATAGAATTCTCTATTAGATAGTCTCTATAATCTACTAGACCTTTTTCAATTTCATCGGCTTTTCCCTCTTTGGCTTTTATAGCAATAAAATTATCCACATTTACACTGATCATAGGAGCTTGGGCTATATATTCTGCCATGTCATCTGTACTTACACCAACAATGTTTTCCAGTTCTTCTTTTTCCAAATCTCTATCTGGAATATACTCTTCTCCCAGGCTTTCCTTAAGGGCTTCATGTATTTCTTTTAAATCTACCACCTTATTTTCACTTGTAGGCACACATCCCACTGTAAATAGGCCTAACATACTAATTCCTAAAACCATTACTATTATTTTTTTCAATTTTATTCCTCCAATATAATATTTTTTATCTCTTCTAAGGTATATTCATTTCCTAATTTGTCCTTAAATAAATCACTTCCACTTTCTAAGAACTGGCTTTCACTGTTTACTAAAGAATATATACCACTTTCATCCTTGCTTAAGAATAGCAATGAGTTTTTACCCTTAATAAATTCACTATCCATTTTGCTTTTTAACTTTTCACTCTGAACTTTTCCTCCACTTACTCTTACTATTATTTCTCCATTATTTATTTCACCTTTTAATACTTCAATAATATCCATATTAATATCTGTAAATATATAATTACCCTCTTTTACATATTGGCTTTCATTAATTTTTCTAGCTTTACCAATGACTATAAAATCTGCCTCCCCAAAATATGAAATAGGATCATCTATAGTACGTACCATGGTAGGTGAAGCTAATTCTTCATAGCCCCTATTACTATTCCAAAGGAAAATTGTAGGAATTAAAATAATTAAGGCTGCTATAGAAGCCATTCTGTAAAACATACCAGGGCCTTTTACCCTTTTATTTTTCTCTTTTTCTAATACTTCTGCTTTGGCATAAATTCCATTTAAAAATTCTCTGTTAGTCTTCATTTGCCTTCTCCTTTCTCAATTATTCCCTTTAGAGATTTTCTGGCTCTATGGATTAATACCTTGGTTTGAGGCAAAGTTTTTCCAAGGATTTTTGCAATATCATTGTAGGATAAGTTTTCAAAAGCAAGAAGATATAGTGCTCTTTCATAGTCTGGCTTCAATTTTTTTAAACTAGCTAGTATATTTCTATGTTCTTCATCTTTTATAATTTTTTCTTCTATATTCTCTCCATCTGGATATAAATACTCATTGTCTAAATCAAAGGTGGTTAACTTTGATCTGGATAATTTTCTCACTGTATCTATAGCTTTATTTTTCCCCAAGGTATAAATAAAAGTTTTAAATGAATAATTAAGATCATACTTTTCTTTATAAACAAATATATAAGCAAAAACATCTTGGGCTATATCCTCAGCTGTATACATATCTCCGCCTGTGTAGCGAGAAATAAAATATATTAAATTGTCTTTATGTTGTATAACAAGGTCTTCAAAGCTTTCTATGTCTCCCTTTAAAAATTCCCTGTAAAGAGTTTTGTCATCTTTCATGGTTGGCCTCCATTGCTCTCATATATTATACGTTTGAAAAAACGAAAAGTTACACTTGATTTATGAATATATTATACCCAATAAAGTAATCTGTAAAAATGGGCATAAAAAAAGACTACTTGTTTAAAAGTAATCTTTTTACTGACTATTTATTTTCTTTTAAGAAATATGATAAGGTAAACAAACTTTCTGTTAATCTTACATTTTCAAGAACTACATCTTCAGGTAAAACCAGGTCTGTTGTAGCAAAGTTCCAGATTCCCTTTACTCCACCAGCTACTAAAATATCTGCGGTTTTTTGAGCCATATCTTTGTGAGTAGTTATTATTCCAATATCTACCTTATTGTTTTTTAGATAATCCTTTAGGCCTTTTACATCTTGCACTTCAGTTTCTTTATATTTGGTTCCAATACGTTTTGGATTATCATCAAATAAAGCAACCATATTAAAGCCTGAATCAGAGAATCCTCTATAATATGCTATTGCATAACCAATATTACCTGCACCAACAATAACTGCATTATATTCCTTGTCTAAGCCTAATATTTTTCCAAGCTGTATTTGTAAATCTTCTACATTATATCCATAGCCTTGCTGTCCAAATCCACCAAAATTATTTAAATCCTGTCTAATTTGGGAAGCTGTAAAGCCAGTTAAATTGCTTAGCTCTTGAGATGATATTCTGTTAATACCTTTTTTTAGTAAGTCTCCTAGATAACGATAATATTTAGGTAATCTCTTAATAACTGTTATTGATACTTGAGTATCTTTATCCATAATTTTTCCACCGCCTAATTCTTACTATTAATAATTATATCACTATTGTGATATAGTTGTCAATTTCACTTTTACCCCCCATCTCTAATATTACAGGCTTTAAATAGAGCTTTATTTTTGATACAATAGGATTAGTATAACAATGGGGGAAAATATTATGCCAGTACTATCTTGTAGCAATATAAGTAAAACTTATATTGTAGATACAATTTTAGATAAAATTAGTTTTTCAGTTGAAGAGGTCGATAAAATCGGGGTTATTGGACTGAATGGTTCAGGAAAAACAACCCTTTTTAATATATTAGCAGGAAATATTCAAGAAGATTCAGGGCAAGTTTATATACAAAAGGATTTAAAAATTGGTTATTTAGAACAACATACAAGTATTGAAAGTTCTAAATCCATATATGAGGAATGCTTAGAAGTCTTTATCCATTTAATCAATATGGAAGCTGAGATCAGAAAATTAGAGGAAAATATATCTAGGGAAGCTAGTAGTGGAGATTCTCCTGAGTTAGCAGCCTTAATGGAAGAATATGGACATTTATCAGAATTGTTTCTTTCCTTAAATGGCTATGGCTATAAATCAGAAATTAGAGGAGTTTTAAAAGGATTAGGATTTCCTGAAACGGACTTTCAAAAGGAAGTCAACCTACTAAGCGGAGGGCAAAAGTCTAGATTATCCTTGGCTAAGTTGCTGCTTGAAAAACCTGATATACTATTATTAGATGAGCCTACTAACCACTTGGATATAGAAGCCATTGATTGGCTGGAAAAGTATTTAAAAGATTATAAGGGTGCCTGTTTAATAATATCCCATGACAGGTATTTTTTGGATAATGTGGTTAATAGAATATTTTATTTAGAAAACTTAAAGCTGCATATATATAATACAAATTATACAAAATTTATGGTACAAAGGAAAAAAGATATAGATATTTTAAAAAAACAATATGAAGACCAGCAAAAAGAATTAAAGCGACAAGAAGAAATAATAGCAAGGTTTATGAACTATGGTGGAGCTAGATATATTAAACAAGCTCAAAGCAGACAAAAACTCCTAAATAAAATGAAATTGGTGGATAAATTATCCTCTAATAAAACTACTAGGATAAAGTTTGAGCCAGAAGTAAAGTCTGGTAGAGATGTGTTAGCAGTAGAAGCTTTGAGTAAAAGTTTTGGAGACCTAGAGCTCTTAAATGATATTAACTTTAATATATATAGGGGAGAAAAAGTTGGACTAATAGGTGCCAATGGCATAGGGAAAACCACTCTTTTTAAAATAATATTAGGCCAAGAAGAAAAGGATGATGGTCTAATCCAACTAGGTCATCATGTAATGCCAGGTTATTTTGACCAAGAAATGGATAGCCTAAATCTAGGAAAAACAGTTATAGATGAAATATGGGATGATAATCCAAACATGGATTATTATGGGATTAGAACTATTTTAAGCCAGTTTTTATTTGTTGGAGATGATATATTTAAAGAAATTGAAGATTTAAGTGGTGGAGAAAAGGGTAGAATTTCACTTCTTAAATTAATGCTTTCCAATGCTAATCTTTTGCTTATGGATGAGCCTACTAACCATTTGGATATAGATTCCAAAGAAATCCTAGAAGATGCCTT
>CAYZDC010000058.1:0-10623 GCA_964477045.1 uncultured Tissierellaceae bacterium
CTGTATCAATTGCCATATCCAAGACATCTTTGCTATGGCTAGTTATTCCAATTTCTCTTATTTTACCTTGTTCTTGTAATTCTTTAACTGCTTTATAGGCTCCATTTTCTCCCATAACTTGATCATATTCTTCAAAAGTTTTAATATTATGAAGTTGATACAGATCTATATAATCTGTTCTAAGTAAAGAAAGACTTAGGTTAAATTCATCTAATATACTTTCATATGTCTTACACATAGATTTTGTAGCCAAATAAAACTTGTCTCTTCCTAATTTTTCCAGCCCATATCCAATAAGCTCTTCACTGGCCATATAGCCTCGAGCTGTATCAATAAAATTCATACCTTGATTATAAGCTTCTCTTAGTAATTCTAATACCTGTTCTTTATCTAAACGTTGAGCAGGGATTCCACCGAAGCCTACCACACTTACTTCAAAACCTGTCTTTCCAAGAATTCTTTTTTCCATAATAGCTTCACTCCTTTATTTTAAAATTTTAAACTTACTTAATAGGGTCCAATAAGCACTAAATCCAACACCTGCAGCTAATATAAAAAGTGCTAATTCTTCACCAAAAGAATTATTCAAAATTGGTCCTATGTTGATTTTTATAAAAATCATAAGAGCAGACATAATTAATCCAGATATTATAATTTTAAATATTTTTTTCCCTGTGTCTTTATATTCAAAAATATATAAGGTCCGGTTCAAATCATATATGCCAATTATTGTAGTGATTAATACGGAAATACTTGTTCCAAGAGCTAGTCCATTGGCCCCTATAAACTGTACAAAAATTAGGGATAATAAAACATTTAATGGAAGAGCAATTAGTCCAATTTTCATAGGAGTAACAGTATCATGAACTGCGTAATAAATTCTAATGATTAAGAGTATTAAGCCCATTCCAATTAATCCTATTGCATAAATTTTTAATATTTCAGATGTTAAAATAGTAGAAGCGTGAGAAAACTCTCCTCTTTCATATACTAATTTTACTATTAACTCAGGTAAAATAATGAACATAATACTTACAGGAATTATAATCAAGGATACTATCTTTAAGCCGAATTTTATATTACCAGTTAGTTCCTCCTGTTCATCCCTATTAAAAGATTCACTTATTACTGGAAATATGGCTGACACTAATGCCAGCACAAATAATCCAAGTATTAGTTGGATTATATTGTTTGCATAATTTAAACTAGCTATAGTTCCTGCTGGTAAAGCAGAACCTATGGCGTTATCTACTGCTGTATTTATTTGATTAATACCAATACCCAATGAAATAGGTATAAGAAAGCTTATTAGCCTTTGGAAGGTTCTACTTTGATATAGGAAGTGGAATGAATATTCATATCCACCTTTTGCCATAGCTCTAAAGAATACTACTAGTTGTCCTATCATAGCAATAATACCAGTTATCATAAGGCCTTCTAAGCCAAATCTATTTGAAAATAGGGTTAAATATAAGATGAATATAAGGTTATTAACTACTGCACCCTTAGCTCCAGCCTGAAATTTGTGTTGGGATTGCAAATATCCTGCACATATTGCTCGTATAAAATTAATGCTTATTATAGGAAGTCCTATTCTAAAAAGTCTTACAGTTTGCTCATATTCTATTCCTTTAAAACCAGGTCCCATTAATCTTATAATCCATGGGGCTCCACCAAAACCTACTATAATTAAGATAAGGGAGAAAAATATTGAATTATTAATAGTATTATTAGTAAATTCAAGTCTTCCCTTCATACCATCTCTTTCATCAACCTGCTGTAGTACAGGAATTAGAGACACAGCTAATCCATCCCCTATAACTGAAGTTAATAGTAGACTAGCACTTAGAGCTAAAAAATAAATATCTGTATTATAATTACTTCCTATTTGATAAGCAATGAGTATACCTTTAATAAATATAAGTATTCTGGCAATTATGCCAAAATACACTATATCTGTAGTCTGTTTTTGTATTAGTTTAAATCGTTCCATCAAGGTCTTTTCCTGCCTTTTTTTGTATTTATAATAATGTAAATTCATTATATCATATACAATATGGATTATAAACCTTCCCTCACAATTTCCTTTTTCAGCCTTCCCAAGGCCTTGGTTTTTGAATTTACCACTGTTCTATAGCTAATATTCAACTTATGAGCAATGTCTCCTATGGACATTTCTTCTACATAAAACAACCATATTACCTGTCTTTGCCTCTCCCCTAAAATCCTTAATGATTCCTTGAGAGTCTTGTTTTCATCACTTATTAATAGGGTCTCCATTGGCCCTAAATCTTTTGACTCCAATAAATCTACCCATTCACTTTCACTATCCTCTCCTACTGGCACATTAAGTGATATGGTTCTTTTTATTCTATGGTTCTGTAAATAATTATACTTTAGCATGGTTTTTACAAATCCAAGGAAGTAGACTCCTTTTGATGGATCAAAATCATCTATGCACTGTAGTATAACAATATAACCATCTTGAATTAAGTCTTCATAATCTCTAGCATTTGGATAATATTTGTTTATGCTGGCGATGATTAAGGGTCGTAATTTATTTAATAACTTTTCTTTACTTGCCTTATCCCCTTCTTTAGATTTTTCTAATAACTGATCAATAACCTTATACATTTTATCTTCTCCAAGAGAAGGCTGCCTTCTGTTATTCCTAGGTAAGGCAATAATAATATATATTTAGGGATAAGTATAAAGCCTAATGGGTTTAATTCCCCAGGCTAATGAAAGTTATTCCAATTTTTCTCTTATCTCCAGCATTTTTAAATATAAGAGGGCTATATCTGATTTTGTAGCAGGAGTATTTTCTTCATCATAAAAACTTAATGTTTCTCTAGAACAGTTTAATTTATTGTCTTTAATCAATTTTCTTACTATTTCACCATTATTTATATATTTTTTAACTGTATAATTACTCATTAATACCTCTAACTCTTCATTGTTCCTTAAGTAAATAATTGTGTTTTTACCCTTAGATTTTACTCCTTTAATACTATTAAGATTAAAGTAACCATGGGCTCCATCATGTCTCCCTATGGGAATTCTAGTCTTAAATTGCACAAAAATATTGTCCTTATTAAATGGAATAGGTGGACGATACTTAGATGACAAAAGGCTGCCATAGGTTTTATTACAAGACTTTAAATCCAAATAATAATATTCACACAAATTTTTTATAACAGTTTTAATAGTCAAATCTAATTCAATTTTTCCTTCATTTGTGTAAGCACAAGTACAATTTCCCCTATCCTTTTTATAGACTGGCACCAGTGCCATAATCCCCTTTGAAACCAATTTCTCCATCCAATTCCACCTCCATATAGTTAACTTTAGTCTAATGTTAACAGAACATATGTTCGATGTCAAGAACAGAAAATAAATCCACAAAAACAAAAAACCGGACCGACGAGGCCGTCGCTCCCTACCATCACTATCCTGTAGGGAACGGTGCCCTCACCGTTCCGTTTCTCTTCTATCTTTTCTTTATTTTTTCACTGTTCACTGTTCGTTGTTAGTTGTTCACTATCTTTTCAATACTCCCCTAACCAAAACCTTCATTTCCTTTATCCTCAGCAATACACAAAGCACAAAATAAACAATTGCCCCTACTGCCACTGAAAATATCAGCATTACTATTTGAAGAATTTTTACTTCAGGTAATAGTGAGCCTAGTTTATAATACAAAAGATAAACTACTGCCCCCATTACTAATGCAGAGAATAGGGTTTTTATAAAAGTGGACAGCATATTTCCTAAACCTAAAGGACCCAGCTTTCTTCTTAGGGCTAAAAATAATAATACTGTAGTAATTGTAGTGGAAATACTTGTAGCAAGTGCCAGCCCCCTATGCTGCATAGATCCAATAAATACAAAGTTTAAGATTAAATTTAATATTACTGCTATTACTCCATTTATCATAGGTGTTCTTGTGTCTTGGAAAGAATAAAATACTTTGTTTAGCATCAATCTTAAGGATGCTCCTACCAGTCCTATGGCATAAAAAACAAGAGCACCACTGGTCATAGTAGTAGCTAAGTCATCAAAGGCTCCTCTTTGGAAGAATAGGAAAACCATAGGCTTTGCCAACAACATTATTCCAATGGTGGCTGGTATTGTAATGATTAAAATTATATTTACACCTTGTTTGAAAATATCTTTAACCACTTGATCTTCCTTTCTAGAAAAAGCACTAGAAAGCATTGGAAATACAACTGTGGCTATAGCTGCTACAAACACTGAGATTATTAGTTCATTTATTCTAGAAGAATAGGTTAAGGCAGAAATACTACCCTTAGCCAGGTCTGAAGCCAAGGTTTTATCTATAATTACATTTATTTGTTGTACTGCTGACCCTAATAAAACTGGAATAATCAACATCATTGCCTTTTTTAAATAGGGATCTTTTAAATTAACATTTAAAGAATATCTATAACCTAAGTGCTTCACTGCAGGTACTTGTATCAAAAATTGAGTAGAAGCTGCTATAACGCTGACTCCCATAAGTATGGCAATATTAGACTGTCTTGAAAAAAAGAATAAATATATTAAAAACACAGCATTATAAGGAAAGCCCATTATGGCATGAGGCCCAAAGATTTGTTTGCTATGTAAAAATCCTGATAGTACATGGGTGAAACCTAAAAATATTATAATTGGCAATCCAACCCTATTAAGCCTTACAGCTAAGTCAAATTGCTCACCTTCAAAACCCTTTGCTAATATCTTAATAATAAAGGGAGAAAATATAAAACCTAAAATGGCTAAAATTAGAGTAGATAAAAACACTAAGTTTAGCACATTGTTTAAATATTTTAGTTGTCCTTTAGTACCCCTCTTTTCACCTATCTCTGAAAATATAGGAATCAAAGTAGTATTAAGGGCTGCACCTAAGGTTCCTACAATAAGTATTGTAGCTGTCATTGATACAAAGTATGTATCTGTCTCCATTCCTGAACCATAGCGGGATGCAATCATTACTTCTCTAATAAAGCCTAGCCCTTTACTTAATAAAGTAAATGTAGCTATCATAGCAGCTGACTTAGCTACAGTATGTTTTTTACTCATCTGGATATTCTCTCCTTATCAAAAGAGGAGACCTATAATAGATCTCCTGGCTTTACATAGATTCTTTTATTGTAACTTTGTTATATCCATCAAAAGTAAATTTGTATGGTGGATCCCCTAGTTTAGATTTTTCTATTTCCATAGTCAATGTTTTATATGTTATGACTTGTAGTTGAACAGAATCTGGATCTGGAGGTGTTATATTAAAGTAAATTTTATAGTCACTATCTGACTTCATTATCTTTTTCACACTCATAGAGTATCCAGGGGTTGGGAATTGTTTGGTTATAGTTACTAGTACATTATCTCCCTGGTTAGTAATGATTATTTCTTCTTGATTGTTAAAGGTTTGTACAATACCCAATGTTTTAAAGGGAACATTATTCATTTCCTCTAAAACTAGCTTTACCCTTTGAAGTATTATAATGGCCTCAACTTGAGACAAACTTCTAAGTGGTCCAAATGAACTTACTGAATCCCCCTTTATAATTCCATGACTATAAAGTAATCTTAGTAATGCTACTCTATCAGAGTTCATAGTATTTATATCCGTAAATGGAAGACTAGTAGCCATATCGTCCTTTAAGCCCACCTTGGATAATTTGCCACCTAATATATTTACCATATCACCTCTAGACATATTAGCTGTACCACCAATTCCAGTAACTTCATATTGGAAATCTTTTAATAGGGAATTAAGTGATAAATTGAAATCTTGTTCTGATATAGATGCAGATGGTTGAAATCTTTCAAAACTATTTTTTGCTAAGTATGGGAAATAATAGGCTACAAAAACCTTATCTACCTCATTTTTTGCCCAATGGTTAGATAGCTTCTCATCAATAGTTCCAAATGTTAAAGTTGACATTAAAAGTACTCCGATTAAAATTAAACTTATCCATTTTCTCACTTAGATCACCCCTTCCGGCAATTGTTATTCATATATCAAGTATACCCCTTTTTCTTAATTTATACATTACATTTTAGTTACAATTACAAAAGCTTGAAATTTAAAGGTAGGGTTTTACTAGGTTTATGCATAAAGTATCCTTGCCCCAAAGTACAACCTATTTCAGTTAAAATTGTCAATCCTTCTAAGGTTTCTATACCTTCAGCACAGACTTGAATCCCTAATATATTTGCAACTTCAATAACTGATTTTACTAAAGTTACATCATCATTATTTCCTGCAATATTCTTTATAAAAGTTCTGTCCAATTTTATATAATCTATATTTAATTCCTTTAATCTAGCTAATGTAGAGTAACCTGTACCAAAATCATCTAAAGCAATTTCAACACCCAGGCTTCTCAAATACTTAATATTGGTATCAATATTTAAGAAATCCTCTATAAATGTAGATTCTGTTAATTCTAATATTAATTCATTTGGAAGAACTCCATATTCCCTTAACTTTTCTTCAATATAATAACAAAATCCCACTGTATTCATGGACATTGGGGAAATATTAATAGATATTTTAGGAATATTAACACCTTTTATTTTCCATCTCTTTTTTTGTTCCAATGCAGTATTCAAAACAAAATCAGTAATATCTAAAATCAAATTTGATTGTTCTGCTATGGGAATAAAGGTTAAAGGAGGAATATTTCCTAATTCAGGATGTTGCCATCTAATCAATACCTCTGCTCCAGCTACTTCCCTAGTTTTTAAATCCATAACTATTTGATAATTAAGGTAATATTCATTATTTACAAGAGCTTTTTTAATACTATCAATAATTTCTAAGTTTTCTATAATCTCTGCTTCAGCATCTTGAGAATAATATTCAAACAAGCCTTTATTCTTTAATTTAGCATATTTTAAGGCTATATTTGAATATCTTAAAAGACAATAAAACTCTAAACAATCCTCTGGATATGTGGCAACTCCAGCTGTTGCAGTGGTATTGAACTCTTTCCCACCATAAAACCATGGTCTTCCTATTTTCTCTAATATAGATCTTACTTCATTTTCTATATCTTCTTTAGTTTCTATATCAGCCAATAGAATACCAAAAGCATCTTGACTTAATCTTGCTAGCAAGTCATCTCCTCTTATTCTACTTGCAAGGATTTTGCTTAGGTACAACATATACTGGTCTCCAGCTATATTGCCTATAGATTCATTAATTTGCTTAATACTATCTATCTCTAAATGAATTAGTGCTATATTTTTTTCTTTATGTGAACCTTCTGATAAACTCATAAATCGCTTTTCTAGTAATAATCGTTTTGGCAATCCAGTCAAGCTATCATGAAGATCAATATAATCCATTTTAGCTTGGGATAATTTTCTATGGGTGCTAAATTCATTTTCTAATTTTAGTAGTGAATTCCACCTATGATATATCATTGTAAATATAATAGCTGCACTAACAAAGACAAAGAAAATTCCTTTGTTTGTTTGAATTTCTTTGAATAATAAAGTATCTTCTTGTACTAATTCTAGAACTATTTTATCACTAAAAACTATCCAAATTATAGACACTATTAAATAAACTAAGGCAACACGAAAGGCTTCCTTAAGTGGATTAATGTAATCTAAATTACTCTTATCTTTTTTCATAATTTTACCAACTTTTCCTGCTTCGACTTTCATATATTATATCATATAATTACCCTCACACTAAAATATTATTCCCAGAAAATGGTCTCCACAAGAAAAAAAGACCTAGAATCAATTAAACTCTAGGTCTTATATCTTTTGAATTTTTAATCTAATCTTTTATCTTTTGAATTTTTATCTTTTAATTGTGCATTGTGCATTGTCAATTGTCAATTGAATTAACTGTCTTTCCCCAAGTAAGCTTCCTTCACCTTTTCATTAACTAGCAATTCCCTACCTGGTCCTTCAATTACCAATGAGCCAGTTTCCAGTACATATCCATAGTCTGCAATTTCCAAAGCTTTTTTTGCATTTTGTTCTACTAAAAGAATTGTATTCCCTTGTTTGTGGATTTCATCTATTATTTCGAAAATATCTCTCACCAATAATGGCGCTAGCCCCAACGAAGGCTCATCCATCATTAAAACTTTAGGCCTTATCATCATGGCCCTACCTACTGCTAGCATTTGCTGCTCTCCACCAGATAAAGTTCCTGATTTTTGCCAGGATCTTTCTTTTAGTCTTGGAAAAAGATTATATATATTTTGCATATCCTTATTTATTTCTATTTTATCAGTTCTAGTATAGGCGCCTAATACAAGGTTTTCTTCTACTGTTAAGTTGACAAATACCCTTCTACCCTCTGGAACTAAGACTATTCCTTTTTTAACTATATCCATTGTTTTAAGATTAGATAAATCTTCATCATTGTATATTACAGAGCCCTCTTCCTTTTTAACTAGATTCATAATTGCTCGCAATGTGGAAGATTTTCCTGCTCCGTTGGCACCTATTAAAGTTACTATTTTATTTTCTTCTATATGCAAATTAATTCCTCGAAGGGCTTTAATACCTCCGTAAGATACATGTAAATTATTAACCGTAAGCATTATTCCACCCCCAAGTAAGCTTCTATAACTCTAGGATCATTTTGAATTTCTTTAGGGTTACCTTCAGCAATTAAAATACCATGATCTAATACTAAAATTCTGTTACAAATACCCATAACAACTTCCATATGATGCTCTATCAAAAATATTGTCAAATCAAATTCCTTTTTAACATCAGCAATAAAACCCATTAAATCTTGAGTTTCTTGAGGGTTCATTCCTGCAGCAGGCTCATCTAAAAGTAGTAATTTAGGGTCAGTAGCTAAAGCTCTAGCAATTTCTAACCTTCTTTGCTTACCATAAGGTAGTGAAAAGCTTCTTTCATCCCTTTCTTCATACAAACCTACTTTTTCAAGAAGATACTTTGACTTTTCTAACATGGCCTTTTCTTCTTTACTATATTTTGGCAGTTTTAAAACTGAAGACAAGATACCTGACTCTAGTCTTAAATGATTGCCAATAAATACATTCTCTAATACAGATAATTCCTTAAATAGTCTAATATTTTGGAAGGTACGACATATACCTAGTTTTGCTATTTGATCTGGCCTTAAATTTGATATTACACGGGATTCTTTTCCTGGATTAAAAATTACTTTTCCTTCTGTAGGTTGGTATACTCCAGTAACCACATTAAATACAGTAGTTTTACCAGCACCATTGGGCCCTATAAGTCCTACTATTTCACCCTTATGAATATTCGTAGTGAAATTATTTACAGCAACAACTCCACCAAATCTCATAGTTACATTTTCAATTTTTAGCATGTAATCCCCTCACCTTCTCCAGGGCATTTTTAACAAACCCATCTTTTTTAAATATAACTACAATCATCAATATAAGTGAAAATACTACCATTCTAAGCCCAGGTAATGCTGGGGTTTTGAAAAACCCAAAGTTCATAGCTTGATCTAAGAACCTAAGTGCTTCCATTGATATGGTAATAATAATGGCAGATACTACAGTTCCTAAAATATTACCCATTCCACCTAATACCACTATTAATAAAATATTAAATGTTAATGCAAATTTAAATAATGTTGGGTCTATAGTTCCTAAAGATACTGCCAGAAGGCCTCCACCAATACCAGCTAAAAATGACCCTATGGTAAAGCTCATTACTTTGTGCTTAAACAAGTTTATACCCATGGACCTGGCTGCTATTTCATCTTCTCTAATGCCTTTAAAAGCCTTACCATAGCTTCCCCCCATTAACAAATATATAAACAATATTGTAATTATAGCAGCACTCCAAGACCACATTAAATTGGTCTTTTGAGGAATTCCTTTTAATCCCAAGGCCCCATTAGTAATGCTTTGCATATTAATAATTACAATTCTAATAATCTCAGAAAATCCTAAAGTTGCTATAGCTAAGTAGTCGTCTGTTAACTTTAACACCGGCGCTCCAATAAGAAAACCAAATATTCCTGCTATGGTTCCTGCCATTAATAAGGCAAAGACAAACCAAAGTCCCTCATTTAAAGCCTGTGGCAAAAATGATATAACTGGCATTTTAATATTAAGCAAGGTAGGCACCATTGGCTTCATAAAGAAGTTTAACTCTTTCATAGCTGTAGGCATAGTAAGTATAGCTACAGTATAGGCACCAATTGCCATAAATCCTGCATGTCCTAAAGAAAATAGGCCAGTAAACCCATTAATAAGATTCATACTAAGACCTAAAATTATATAAATAGCACAAAGATTTATTACTCTCCGTTGATAATTATCTAATACTCTATTTAAAATAAATACTACTATTAAAGTTACTAAAATTGCAATTATAATCTTCAACTTTTCATTTTTTTTCATATCTACACCTTCTCTGCTACTTTTTCGCCCATTAATCCAGTAGGTTTAATGAGTAGGATTAGGATTAGCAAAATAAAAGCAAAAGCGTCTCTGTATCCTGACATTGTAGGAAAAAAGGCCACTATTAATATTTCTCCAAGCCCTAATATAAACCCACCTATTACAGCTCCAGTAATATTACCAATACCACCTATTACAGCTGCAATAAAGCATTTTAGTCCAAGAACTA
>CAYZDC010000059.1:0-10421 GCA_964477045.1 uncultured Tissierellaceae bacterium
TAATGGATATTAACACTAGGGCAAACTTAGAAATACATGAAACCATAATGTCTAGGGATAAAAAAGGAGCTTTAATCCATATCCTTGACAAGACTTCCTCTGCTATGGGAGGAAGGCTTTTAAAAAACTGGTTAGAACAGCCCCTTATTAGTGTAGATAAAATCAATTATAGGTTAAATGTAGTCCAGTACTTTACAGAGAATTTAATTATTCTTGATGAAGTTAGAGATTTATTAAAGACTGTCTATGATATAGAAAGAATTTCTAGCAAAGTAACTACAGGTAATTGTAATGGTAGAGATTTTATAAGTTTGAAAAACTCCCTATCCATATTACCTGAGTTAAAAAAAATATTAACTCTAACTGATTGTAGTGAATTAATTCAGATTTCCAAAGATATGGATGCCCTAGAGGATATATTCCAAATAATAGATGGTGCTATTGAAGAAAGCCCTCCTATTGGTGTTAAAGATGGGGGATTGATTAAAAAAGCTTATAGTGCTGAATTAGATAAAATTAGAGATAGTAGCTTAAAGGGCAAGCAATGGTTAGGAGATTTAGAGGCTAAAGAAAGAGATAAAACTGGTATTAAAAATCTTAAAATCGGATATAATCGAATTGCAGGGTATTTTTTTGAGGTGACAAAATCAAACACCAGCTCTGTACCAGATTATTTTATTAGAAGACAAACTTTAGTCAATGCTGAAAGGTATTATACTGATGAATTAAAAAGTATGGAATCGGAAATACTTGGTGCAGATGAAAGAGCTTTAGAAATGGAATACCAAATATTCCAAGACATAAGAAATAAGATTAAAAATGAAATTATAAGATTACAAAATACTAGCAAGCAAATATCAATAGTAGACTTACTAAATACATTTGCCTATGTGGCATATAAAAATAATTTTGTAAGGCCTAATATTAATACAAAGGGATATATAAAAATCGAAGAGGGAAGACACCCTGTAGTAGAAAAAAATATTGAAAATAATCTGTTTGTTCCAAATGATACCTTATTAGATACAAAAAAGAATATGGTTCAAATAATTACTGGCCCAAATATGGCTGGAAAATCCACTTATATGAGGCAAATTGCAATAATTACTTTATTATGCCAAATAGGTTCATTTGTACCAGCAAAGTCAGCAGACATATCATTAGTAGATAGGATATTTACTAGGATAGGGGCTTCTGATAACTTGTCACAAGGTGAAAGTACCTTTATGGTTGAAATGAATGAAGTTTCAAATATTATTAAGTATGCTACCAGTGACAGTTTGATTATATTAGATGAAGTAGGAAGGGGTACCAGTACTTTTGATGGCTTGAGTATAGCCTGGGCTGTGGCAGAATATATAGCAGGGGTTATAAAAGCCAAGACCCTATTTGCTACACACTACCATGAATTAACACAACTAGAAGAAAATATAAAAGGTATTGTAAACTTAACCATAGTAGCAGAAGAGAAGGGTGAAGATATTGTGTTTTTAAGAAAAGTTGTTCCTGGTAGCACTAATAAAAGTTATGGAATTCAGGTTTCAAGACTTGCAGGGCTTAACAAAGATATAATCAAAAGAGCCAATGAAATACTATTATTAATTGAAGGAAGTCATCAAATTAATATTAATGATACAAAGGTAGATCCATTAAAGCAATTAAATTTACTAGATTATAAAAAAGATTATTACCTAGATAGGGTAAGTAAAATTGATATAGGAAGCCTAACTCCTATAGAGTCATTAAATATGCTTAATAACCTGGTGGAAGATGCAAAAAACCTAAAGGGAGATCATAATGGGGAAAATTAAAATATTAGATAATTTAACTATACAAAAAATCGCTGCAGGTGAAGTAATAGAAAGGCCTGCATCTATAGTAAAGGAATTAGTAGAAAATTCAATAGATGCAAATTCAGATAATATAGTAATTGAAATAATTGAAGGTGGAAAATCCTATATTAGAATCACTGATGATGGAGATGGTATTGATGAAGAAGATTTAAAAGTAGCTTTTGAAAGACATTCCACATCTAAGCTAAGAACTATTGAAGATATTTATAGTATAATGAGCCTGGGCTTTAGAGGTGAGGCCTTGTCCAGTATTTCCAGTGTAGCAAAGGTGGAAGTTCTGACAAAAACTAAAAGCCCACAGGCAGGTATTGAAGCCATTGTAGAGGAAGGTATTATTCAATCTATGTCAAGTGTAGGCTGTCCTAAGGGAACCACAATGATAGTTAGGGACTTGTTTTACAACTTACCGGTTAGAAAAAACTTTATGAAAAATGAGAAAACAGAAGGCAATCATATTAGTGATATAGTATATAAACTTGCACTTGGAAATTATAATAAGGGTTTTAAATTTATAAGAGATAATAAAGTGGTGCTACAAACTAAGAGTAATTCTTCCTTAAAGGATAATATCTATCAAATACTGGGAAAAGATTTTTCTAAAGACTTGGTAGAAATAGAGTTTGAAAATGATAATGTAAAAATATTTGGGTATATTTCAAACCACAATTTATATAGAAGCAATAGAGCCCACCAATACTTGTATATTAATGGAAGATATATAGTGGATTATGGCATTTCTTCTGTCATAGACCATCAATATAAGTCCCTAATTCCATTAAATAGATTTCCCGTTTTTATACTTTATATAGAAATGAATCCAGCTCATATAGATGTGAATATTCATCCAACCAAACAAGAGGTTAAATTTGTTACTTCTACAAATATTCATGGTATTATAAGTAATATTGTAAAAAGAGCATTACAAAGCTCCTTATATGTGCCTAAAATGGGATTTAAAGAGGAAGAGGAGGATAATAATAAGGGATTAACTGAATTATTTACAACTAAAGAAGCAAATGTATATGATGATATAGTTGTGAAAGATTATAGCTCAGATAAATTTGAAGTAATAGATAATGTAGAAAAGAGCTTAGAAATGGGTAATACTATATTTGAAGGTTATAAATTCTTCCAAGAAGATACTCCAAATGTAGAGGAATATACAGAAGTAGAGTTCTTAAAAGAAGAAGTATTTGAAGAACAAAAAATTAGTGATGTACTAGGGGATATTAATCCTATAGGTACAGCTTTTGGAACCTATATTGTAGCGGAAAATAAAGAATCTACTGCCTTATATTTTATAGATCAACATGCTGCCCATGAGAGAATAATGTATGAAAGATATTTAGATGAATTTTCTCGGGAAGGGGTAAACACTCAGCAATTAATTGCGCCAGAGATAATAGAATTAACTAATAGTGAAATGGATGAAGTAATGTCTAACTTTGACTTTTTCATAAAACTTGGTTTTGATATTGAAGAATTCGGAGCTTTAAGTATAGCATTACGGGGAGTTCCACTAATATTTGGAGAACCTAATGCTAGAAGCTTGTTTTTAGAAATTCTAGACAATATTAATAAAGATTTAAAAAGCAACTATGATATGAAGGTAGAAAAAATTATGAAATTAGCCTGTTCTGCAGCTATTAAAGCTGGGGATAAACTTAGTGATATAGAAATAATTACGCTTTTTAAGGATTTAAAAGCATGTGATAATCCATATACTTGTCCTCATGGTAGGCCGATTATGATTGAAATATCCCAAAAGGATATTGAGAAGCAATTTTTAAGAATAGGATGATAGAATTGAAGGAAAACTTATGTATAATAGTAGGTCCTACAGCCATAGGAAAAAGTGATTTAGGGGTAAATTTAGCCATAAAGCATAATGGAGAAGTGATCTCAGCGGACTCAATGCAAATATACAAGCATATGGATATAGGGACTGCAAAAGTAAGAAAAGATGAAATGAAGGGTATTCCTCACCATATGATAGATATTATTCCACCAGATGAAGGTTTTACAGTATCCGATTTCAAACATAGGGCTAAAAATCATATTAGGGAGATTAATGCTAAAGGTAAATTACCAATAGTAGTAGGGGGGACCGGCCTATATGTAAATTCTTTGGTTTATAACTTAGATTTTGCAGAAATTCCACCTAATGAAGACTTAAGATCTGAATATGAATCTCTTATAGAGCAATTTGGTAATGACTATTTACATGAAAGATTAATGAAAATTGATCCTATAAGTGGAGAAAAGATTAGCCTTAATGACAAAAAAAGAACCATGAGAGCCTTAGAGATTTATGATTCTACGGGTAAGACTATGTCAGAGCATAATAAGAATTTTAGAGTGATAAATGAAGACTATAATTTAGTCTATATAGCCCTAAATATGGATAGAAGTCAGCTTTATGAAAGAATAAACCACAGAGTAGATGCCATGTTTGAAAGTGGTCTTGTGGAGGAAGTACAGAGCATTTTAGACATGGGATATAGTCCAGATTTAGTAGCCTTAAAAGCTATAGGGTATAAAGAAATAATCATGTATTTAGAAAATCAGATTACACTGGAAGAGGCTATTGAATTGATTAAAAAAGGAAGTAGAAATTATGCCAAAAGACAATTAACTTGGTTCAGAAGAGATAAAAGAATTAAGTGGATAAATATTGATGAATATGATAATAATATAGATGTATGCAATTATATTAGTAATTATATTGTAGAGAACTTAACTATAGATTAAAGGAGGAATTGTGTTGAATAAATCTATGAATTTACAAGATGAATTTTTAAACAAAGCTAGGAAAGAGAATATTGGTATTACTGTGTTTTTAATTAACGGTTATCAAATTAAGGGTGTAGTTAAAGGCTTTGATAATTATACAATTGTTTTAGTGAGCCAAGATCAACAACAACTTGTCTATAAGCATGCTATTTCTACAATCATTCCAATTAGTCATTTAGATCTAGAGGTAAATTAATTACATTAAAAAATGGATGGTGCATAATGAATCAGTATATTAAAGAAATATTATATAATAAATTTGAGATAAATAATGAGCTAGTAGAATATGTAGATGATAAAGAAAAATTAATTTTGGATAAGTTTCACTTAATTGATGGGATTAAAGAGTATAATCAATATAAAGTAATAGCTGCTATGCAAGAATGTAGACTTAGCTCTACAGATTTTCACTGGACCTCTGGATATGGCTATGGGGATGTAGGTCGTGATAAAGCTGAACAAATATACTCCAAAGTGTTTAATACTGAGGATGCACTAGTTAGGCCTACAATCGTCTCAGGTACCCATGCCATAACATTAGCCTTATCTGCTTTGCTTAAGCCAGGGGATGAGCTCTTGTACATTACAGGGACTCCTTATGATACATTGCTAAGCGTTATAGGACTGGAAGGGGAAATTACAGGTACTTTAATGGATTATGGAGTAACTTATAATGAAATACCTTTAGACAACAATAAAATACAATTAGATTTAGTAAAAAAAGCCATTTCTTCTAAAACGAAAATGGTTGGTATACAAAGATCTACTGGTTATAGTGATAGAAGAGCTTTAACCATTGATGAAATAGAAGAAGCGGTACAATCCATAAGAGACTATAATTCAGAAGTGATAATATTTGTAGATAACTGTTATGGAGAATTTCTTGAAATGAAAGAGCCTACTGATGTAGGTGTTGATATTATGGCTGGCTCATTAATTAAAAATCCAGGTGGAGGAATAGCACTATCAGGGGGTTATGTAGTAGGCCGATCTAATTTAATAAAACAAGTAGCAAATAGAAGCACTGCTCCTGGTATAGGAAAAGAATGTGGCCTTACATTTGGTACTACTAGAACCACATTACAGGGATTATTTTTAGCACCTCATATAGTATCAGAAGCTGTGAAAGGAGCTCTATTAGTTGCAATTGTATATAGTAATTTAGGTTTTAGAGTTGTCCCAGCTGTAGATGATAAAAGAAGTGATATTATTCAAGGTGTTGAACTTCTAACTGGAGAAAGAGTGGTAGAGTTTTGTAAAGGAATACAAAGTGCTTCTGCTGTTGATTCATATATTACACCAGAACCATGGGAAATGCCTGGTTATGAAGATAGAGTAGTAATGGCTGCAGGTGGATTTATTGAAGGCTCATCCATAGAATTAAGTGCAGATGGACCTATGAGAGAACCATATTTTGCATACTATCAAGGTGGACTTACCTATGAGCATTGTAAACTAGGAGTTTTAAAGTCCATGAGTAATTTATATGGAAAAAATCTAATAAAATTAAAATAAATTTAAAAAGCACTTCATATTATTAAATATGAAGTGCTAATTTTTTACAATTTTCTATATAGTCCTATTACTTTACCTAAAACTGAAACATCTGTAGAATATATTGGTTCCATAAATTGATTTTCTGGTTGCAATCTAATACGATCTTTCTCTTTGAAAAATCTTTTTAGAGTGGCATCTTCACCAAGTAAAGCTACTACAATATCTCCATTCATAGCTGTTCTTTGTTCTTTAATTAATACCAAGTCACCATCTAATATACCTGCATCTATCATACTTTCGCCTTGTACTGCAAGCATAAATACATCATGACCTTCCACTAGTTCTAAGGGAACAGGGTAGGTGTCTTCAATATTTTCTACAGCCAAAATAGGAACACCAGCAGTGATTCTACCAACTATTGGTATATCAACGGTTCGTTTTCTAATTAAAAGAAAATCATCATTTTTATCCAAGATTTCAATTGCTCTTGGTTTAGTCGGGTCTTTTCTAATATAGCCTTTAGTTTCTAACTTTTCCAAATGCCCATGTACAGTAGAAGTAGACTTAATATGTACACCTTTACATATTTCTCTAACTGCAGGTGGGTAGCCTTGACGTTGTATTTCATTTTTTATATAAAGTAAAATTTCAACCTGCTTTTGATTTAAATCATCATACATAATAAAACACCTCTCAATTGTGATTAGAATAATTGTAATTGCTAACTTTTGTTTAGTATAACATAGACTTAAAAATAAATCAAACATTAGTTCTTTATTTTCATAAAAAGGGTTGACAAAGAACGAACGTTCCTATAGAATATAGTTAATAGAACATTTGTTCAGAACTAATGTGCGAGGTGTAAAAATATGAAAAAGAAAAGATATAGAATAACCAACAAAATTAGATTTTATACTTTTTTAACACTGACATTAATTATCGGTGGAATTTTCACAAGTACTTTATTGTCTACAGCCAGGGCTTACAGTGATCCTGTAGATATTCCATACGAAGAAGTTATTGTGGCTGAAGGAGATACACTTTGGTATATAGCTGTGGAATTTACTCCTCAAAGCTACGATGTAAGAGAAATGATTTATAATATAAGGCAATTAAACCATTTAGAAACAGTATCAATCTACCCAGGAGACAAAATAAAAGTTCCTATAATAGATGGAAAAAAATGAACCTAAAGACTAATCTTTAGGTTCATTTTTCTTTCTATTGGCTAATGGGTTACTATTAATAGCTTCTCTTAATCTTTTATTATCTATATGAGTATATATCTGTGTAGTTGCTACAGACTCATGGCCTAAAATCTCTTGTAAAGCTCTAATATCAACGTTGCCATACTTATACATGAGAGTAGCTGCAGTATGTCTTAGCTTGTGTACAGAGTATATATCTGTGTCTAAACCAGCCTGTTTTAAGTACTTTTCTATCATATATTGGATGCCACGATTACCTAAACGGCCTTTTTTCTTTCCAATAAATAAGGCTTTATTATCTGAATTATCCTTAGGTCTGACTTGAATATAATCTTCAATGGCTTCATATGTAGCTTCATTTAAGAATACTGTTCGTTCTTTGTTTCCTTTTCCAATTACAGTTAAAGTGTCACGATCCTTAATACTATCAATATTTATACTGGAAAGCTCAGAAAGTCTTAGACCACAATTTAAGAATAACATAATAATAGAATAATCTCTTTTACGATATTCTTCATTTTTATTTTCTAAGACTATATTTAAGAGATTTTCAGATTCTTCCAATGTAAGGTATACGGGATGCCTTAAATCTCTTTTTGGAAACTCAAGAGACTCAGCAGGGTTTTTATCTATTACTTTTATAATAGAATATAAGTAATCAAAGAAACTTCTTATGGAAGCAACTTTTCTAGATTTAGCATAATTTCCATTATCAAGTTTTTTATCAGCATAAGAAATGTAAGCATGCAAATCTTGAATAGTAATTTTTTTAATTAATTCTAAATCTATATCTGAAATTGGAATTTCTTTAAACTCAATGGAAGGGTCTACTAATTTATATCTAACTTTAATAAATCTAAAGAAGGTCCTTAGATCAAAATAGTATTCTTTTACAGTATTTGCAGAAGAACCTTTGATAGTTTCCATATAATTGAGATAATCATCCAATATTAATGAGATTTCCATGTTTTCACCTTCTTTTTGCATGTTTTATGTCACAAAATAACTATTTTGTGACATAAACTGTTATTTTCAAAAAAATATAGCAACTTTTATAGTTTTTTCTCTTATTTTTCATTATTTCTTATTTATGGACATATTCTATGGTTTAAAGACTTCTACCATACCTCCCAAGGCAATTGTATGAAGATTTAATTTAACAGGCCTTAAAATCGATTTTGAGAGGTTGTTTTTCAAGCTTATTCCTAATTTTATGATTTATCCCATTTTTTCTATTATAAACTATTATTTTAGATTAAAACTATAATTTCTATCAAATATACTTAGAATTATAAAATTATTTCTATTATGTTACTTTTGAATTTTATGATAAATTTATATTTAGATTTTTTCTTTATAAATATCTTTTAAAACATTTTGAACTATTTGCAGGGAATTTTGAAATGCTGGTTTTGATTGTAATAAAATTATTTTATAATGTGCTATTCCAGCGTCAGTTATTTTATATCTTCTGATAGATCTTTTTTCTGGTTGATCCCACCATCCTTCAATATACCCCTCTTTTTCCATTTCTCGTAGAAGAGGGTAAATCATTCCAGGACTAGGACTCCATTTATTATTTAATCTATTATTGATTTCATCCTTTATCATATTACCGTAATGAGGTTTTTCCATTAATAAATGAAGAATATATAATTTTACAAAAGCAGTAGTACTTATAGTACTAGGAAATTGTCTTTGTCGCATGCCTTTATCTATACTCAATTATAACATCTCCTTTATTTTATCCATTTCTATTTCATTTATATAGAATTGCCCTAATAATAATTCCCCATCTGTTAATTCTCCATGGCAGTCAGATCCACCTGTAACAAGCAGCTTGTTCTTTTTTGCAATTTTCCTAAAGGACCTGGTTTGAAGCTTGGTGTGTTTAGAGTGAACACATTCTAAGCCATTAATCCCTTTGGAAATACAATAATCGATTATAGCTGTATTTTTCAAGAGACCTGGATGAGCTAAAGAAGATATACCTCCAAGCCTTTCTATTAACATTATAGCATCCTCAATGGATAAAGTATACCGCTCTGCATATGCTGGTTTTCCTCTTTCTAAATACCTATTAAAAGCTTCTTGCAAGTTTGCTACATAATTTTTTTTCACTAGAGCTCTTGCTATATGAGGTCTGCCGATATAATCATCTTTAGAAAATTCTTTCACATCTTCTAAGCTTAAGTCCATTCCTAGAGCGTTAATCAATTTAACCATTTCAATACCTCGTGTTATTCTTCCTTCTTTTAGCTTTTTAGTTTGATAAATAATTTCCTCATCTTTATAATTTATAAAAAGACCTAAAATATGGACTTCTTCATCTTTATATATACAACCTAATTCAATACCAGGTATAATTTCTATATTATTCTCTTTCTTGCTTTCTTTAATGGCTTCTTCTATACCATCTATAGAGTCGTGATCTGTTATGGCTATTCCATTTATTTTTCTATTTATTGCATTTTTAACTACTTCTGAAGGACTAGATATACCATCAGAATAATTTGTATGCACATGAAGATCATAAAGCAAAATTAACAGCCTCCTTTCTGATAATATAAAAACCTGCCTAAAAGGCAGGTTTAAATTATCATATTTATATATTATTTTTGAAGATTATTTTGCATATTCAATGGCCCTTGTTTCACGTATTACATTTATTTTAATCTGGCCAGGATAATCTAATTCAGATTCAATTCTTTTTACTATTTCTCTAGCTGTAAGAATTGTTTGACTCTCATTTACTTCATCAGGTTTAACCATAATTCTTATTTCACGACCTGCTTGTATAGCAAATGATCTTTCTACACCTTCAAAAGAGTTTGCAATTTCTTCTAATTTTTCAAGGCGCTTAATATATAATTCCAATGATTCCCTTCTTGCTCCCGGTCTTGCAGCAGATATAGCGTCTGAAGCTTGTACTAATACGGCTTCAACTGTTTCAGCTTCAACATCTCCATGATGGGCTTCCATTGCGTGAATTACTTCTTTTGACTCTCTATACTTTCTAGCTATGTCTACTCCAATATCCACATGTGGACCTTCTACTTCATGATCTACA
>CAYZDC010000060.1:0-10109 GCA_964477045.1 uncultured Tissierellaceae bacterium
CTATTGGTATCACTTGATTTTATGACTTTTCTAACTCCACGATTGCTTCCACGTGTGGTGTCCTAGGAAATTGGTCCATACATTTGGCTTTTTCTACCCTATATCCTCTTTCCATAAATATTTTCAAGTCCCTTACAAGTGTTACCGGATTGCATGATACATATACGAAAGTTTCAGGATTAAAGTCTATAATCTTATTTATAGCTTTAGGGTGAATTCCGTCTCTTGGGGGATCTATTATTATTAAATCTGGCTCTATGGTTAGTGTATCTACAGCTTGCAATACATCTCCAGCTATGAATTCTGCATTATCTAATCCATTAATCTTCGCATTTTCCCTTGCCATTTCTACTGCTTCTTCTACTATTTCTATGCCTATTACTTTTTTAGCTACAGGAGCCATTATTTGAGCTATGGTTCCAGTCCCGGAATAAAGGTCAAATACTACTTTATCATCTATATCTCCTGCAAATTCTCTAGCCATAGTATATAGTTTTTCTGCTCCAAACGTATTAGTTTGGAAAAAGGAGAATGGTGATATATTGAACTTTAGTCCTAATAACTCTTCTGTTATATAGTCTTGACCATATAACAAATCAATTTTATCAGCCTGGACTGTGTCTGATAATCCGTCATTAGTAGTATGAAGAATACCTTTTATATTTCCTTTTAATTCTAAAGCCATTAGCATAGTTACGAAAGCTTCTCTATCAATCTGTCCTTGGCTACTTGTCACAAGGTTTAAAAGAATTTCTCCTGTGGAAGATGCTTTTCTAACTACAAAATGTCTAAGGAAACCTTGATGATTTCTTTTATTGTAAAACTTTGTATTTAACTCTTGAAAATGATTTAGTGTGTCCAGTAAGATTGTAGTAAAATCACTATCTACAATATTACAATGCTCTACATTTACAACTTCGTAGAATCTGCCTTTTTTATGAAGTCCTAATGATAAAGGCCCATCTTTGAATTCATCTCCAAAGGTATATTCCATTTTATTTCTATAACCCTCAACCACAGGACTCCCTTCAATTCCTAAGAAGTTTATATCTAGTCCTTCACTTTGGAATAACTGTTTTATTTGGCTCTCTTTATACTTTAATTCATTTTCATAGCTTAATCCTTGATAAGTGCAACCTCCACAAGAACCAAAATGAGGACAAGCAAATTCTGTTTGAATAGGGGCCTTTTCTATTACATCCAGAATTTTCACTTCAACATAATCCTTTCTATTCCTATGAACTCTAGCTTGAACTTTTTGCTCTGCTATCCCACCTTTAAATCTTAGTTGTTCTCCATTATATATTGCATGTCCTTTGTTTGGAAAATCAACCCTATCTATAATAAATTCTATGATTTCATTCTTCTTCATTTATTATTCCTCCAACTATTTTCATTTAATTTCAGTTATCATTCTATCATAAAAATAGTTGGAAGGATGTATTATTTTAATATTAAAAACTAGGGTTTAGAATTTCTACCAGGCCCTAAGCTGTGATCCTTTATATAGTTCCATTAAAATATCTTCTACTTCTTTTGTTTGATATGCTTCTACTACTTTTTTATATATTGGATTATCTTTGTCTGCTGTTCTTGCTGCAATAATATTAATATAAGGTTTTGATTCATCATTTACTGGTTCTAAGAATATAGAGTCCTCCGTAGGTAATAGGCCTGACTCAACAGCAAAAGTGCTATTAATAGTTGCAATGGTTACATCATCTAGAATTCTAGGTGTAGTTGATGCATCTACTTCAATAATTTCTAAATCTAATGGATTTTCAATAATATCTTTTAAAGTAGGCAATACTCCTGCCGCTGTATCTACTTTTATTAATCCAGCAGTTTGAAGTAATATTAAGGTTCTTCCTCCATTGGTCTCATCATTTGGAATTGCAATAATATCCCCAGATTTTAATTCACTTACATCTTTAGTTTTATTGGAGTATAGTCCAATAGGCGCTATTATCGTTTCACCTACTGCAGATAATTCCAGCTTGTGCTCAGCTTTAAACTTGTCAAAATAAGCGTAATGTTGAAAAGCATTAAGATCAATTTCCCCTTCTGCTAAGGACAAATTAGGTCTTACATAGTCTCCAAAGCTTACTATTTCTAAAGTAATACCATCTTTTGCTAATTCTTCTTTTATATGAGTCCATACTTCTGTTTCTGCGCCATTAATCCCTAACTTAACTACATTATCCTCTTTTGCTGCAGACCCACCACAAGCTGTCAGTATTCCTAATGCTAATACGGATAAACCTATTATTACCACTTTTATCTTTTTCATTTTCATCTCTCCCCTTTTTTGTTTTTTATTAATGTGTAATTTTCTTAATTAATAGATTTCCTAATCCTTGCCCAATTGATACCATTATCAATATAATAATTATGGTTACATAGGTTATATCTATCATATTTCTTTGATAGCCATACCTTATTGCAAAGTCTCCTAGTCCGCCTCCACCAATGAAACCAGCCATAGCTGAAAGGCCTATAAGGCTAACAAATGTAATAGTTACACCTCTAATTATTCCTGGTAAACTTTCCCTTAAATATACTCTAAAAATTATATCCCAAGGTCCTGAACCCATTGCTTGTGCTGCTTCTATAACCCCTTTGTCAACCTCAAATAATGCAGTTTCTATTTGTCTTGCAAAGAAGGGTACAGTACCAAATACTAGTGGAACTATTGCTCCTTTTGTACCAATTCCTGTCCCTACTATAATCCTAGTTAGTGGAATTAATCCAGCCAACAAAATTATAAATGGAATACTTCTAAATATATTTATCCCTTTATCAAATATATTATTTATAGTTCGATTTTCTAATATATTGTCTTTTTTAGTAACTACTAATAATACACCTATTAAAATACCTATTACTAAAGATATTATTCCGGATACTGATACCATTATTAAAGTCTCTTTTATAGACTTAAATAATTCTGCCTGGTTATTAAGAACATTTGGTATATAATTTGCTAGTATCTCTGCCATGATCTATCACCTCCACTGTTAGTCCTTTACTTCTAAAATAATTTATACCACTTTGAATATCTACCTCTTCTCCACTAAAGAGAATAACCAATTCTCCAACAGGAGTATTTGCCAATATTTCTATGCTGCCATAAAGTATACTGGCATTTAAGTTGTATTTTCTAGAAGCCTTAGATATTATTGCTTCTCCTGTTGACTCTCCTATATAAGTTACTCTTGCTAAAACATCCTTGGCTTTAATATGGAATATATTTTCTTCTGAGTTTAATATTTCATGTACCTTAGTCCTATTTGATCCAATATCTAAAAAATCTTTGGTAGTTGGATGAGTTGGTTGACTAAATACTTTAACTATGGTTCCTTCTTCTATTATCTCTCCATCTTCCATTACACTAACCCTGTCACAAATCTCTTTTATTACTGCCATTTCATGAGTAATCAATATTATTGTAAGATTTAATTTGTTTCTTAATTCTTTCAATAAGCTTAATATAGATTTTGTAGTCTTAGGATCTAGGGCAGATGTAGCTTCATCACAAAGCAATACTTCTGGGTCATTGGCCAAGGCTCTAGCAATACCTACTCTTTGCTTTTGCCCTCCACTTAATTGAGATGGGTAAGCAGTTTCTTTATCCTCTAGTCCTACTAATTCTAAAAGTTCTAACACTTTTTTTCTTTCATCTTCTTTGGAAAGTTTTGAACCCTTTAGTGGATACGCCACATTTTGATATACATTTCTAGATTGAAGAAGGTTAAACTGTTGAAATATCATACCTATCTTTTTTCTACTTGTTCTTAAGTCTTTTTCTTGGAGTAAGGTTAAATCTTTTCCTTTAAACAAGACTTTTCCAGCTGTAGGTCTTTCTAGAAGGTTTATACAACGGATTAAAGTACTTTTCCCAGCTCCTGAATATCCAATAATTCCGTATATCTCACCTTTGTTAACTTTTAAATTCACATCTTTAACTGCTTTTACTTTTTGTTTTCCATCATCAAATACTTTAGTAACATTAACAATTTCAATCATGCTGTTCACTCCATTCTTTAAATTAAAAAAAGCTCCCATCCCTTTGCTAAATGCAAAGGGACGAAAGCTTCGTGTTACCACCCTAGGTTTATACTGATCTCACGATACAGTACCTTATTGAGTACGCCGGAACCTAATCCATCAATACCCTAGCACTATAACGTGTGCATACGTGAATATCTAAAGTTTCCCCTCGACATTCAGACTCCGCGGCCATTTTCAGTTTGCGCTTTCCCTGCTCCTTCTCACCTACTGGAGCTCTCTGTATGAGTATTCACATACTTACTTTCCTCTTCTTAGTCCATTTTTTATCTTAATGACAATAATAGCATCTAAATAAACATCTGTCAAGGGAATATTCTAAATATTTAATTTATAAAAATACCCCTTAATTGTAAAACTAAATTAGACCCCTTTTTCTATTTCAGTCTAATTTAGTCTTACAAATCTATGGGTCTAATTTAATTGTACAAATTTATACTCTTTTATCTTGATATATATTTTTGTATTAGATAAAAGAAGTTTATAGTAAAATATAAATACCTGGGTTATGGCTCTTAGGAGGAGCAAAAGTATGACGAAACATTTAACTTATGATGACAGATTGGAAATAGAAAGATTAATTAAATTAGATTTTTCTTTATCAGGAATTTCTACAGAACTAAATAGACATAAATCTACCATTTCAAGAGAGATAACAATAAGATCATCTATAGATAAAAAGGGTTGTTATGGCCGTAATTACAACGCATGCATTCATAGGTATAATTGTGATATTACCAATATATGTAAGGATGAAGCTTGTAAGAAGAAGTATAAGTCTTGTTGTTTCTGTGGTGTCTGCAATGATAATTGTGAGTATTTTAAAGAGGATATTTGTGAGAAATTAGAATCTACACCATATGTATGTAATAATTGCGAAAATAGAAACCGATGTACTCTTAAGAAATCTTTCTATTCTGCTAAGGCAGCACAAAAAGATTATGAAGCCTTGTTAGTTGAAGCAAGGATTGGATTAGAAAGTTCTCCTGAAGAAATTATGAGATTAGATAATATTATTAAGCCATTAATTAATCAAGGGCAATCGGTTCATCATATTCTAGCAAACAACAAAGATAGTATTATGGTTTGTGAAAAGACCATATATAAGTACATTGAAATTGGAGCCTTATCTATTAAGAATATTGATTTACCCAGAAAAGTAAGATATTGTCCTAGAAAAAAGAAGCTAATGGGATACAAAGTTGATAAAAGATGCTTAGAAGATAGAAGATATGAAGATTATCTGAATTTCATAGAAGAGAATAAAGATATAGCTATAGTAGAAATGGATACTGTAGAAGGCAAAAAGGGTGGGAAGGTACTACTTACTATTCATTTTGTTGATAGTTCTTTTATGCTTATGTTTATTAGGGATGCTAACGACTCTAAAAGTGTTACTGAGTGCTTTGAAAGAATTTATTACTCTGTAGGTAAAGAGTTATTTAAAAAACTATTTACTGTTCTGTTAACAGATAACGGAAGTGAGTTTTCAAACCCAGCTAAAATTGAGAATATTGATGATGGCGAAAAGCTTACAAGTGTATTTTATTGCCATCCCTATGCTGCATATGAAAAACCAGAAGTTGAAAACAATCATGAATTAATTCGAAGAGTTATTCGAAAAGGAACCAGTATGGACCCCTTTAACCAACAAGATATTAATTTGTTAATGTCTCACATAAACTCTTATGGCAGAAAAAAGCTGAATGACCAATCACCATTTGATGCATTCAGCTCAAGATACGGTTTTGAGTTAATTAATTCATTAGGAATCATCAAGATCCACCCTAATGATATTATCTTAAAACCTTCTTTATTAAAATAATATTATGCCACTACCCAGGCATAATATTAGAATTTTAGGGGTCTAATTTAGTCTTACAAAAGATTATTATATAGTAGACCTCTTAAAGTTATGCCTAAATTTATGGTATCTAAGGAAATTATATCATAAAAACGAGCTTTTAACAGCTCGTTTTTTCAAAATTAAACTATTTCAAATCATCTTATTTTACAGTTTTATCATAGGGTCTCATTTAACCTTACAAAGTCTAATTTAGTTTTACAATTGACCTATAAAAATACCCTTCTAGATTTATCCAGAAGGGTATCAATTATTTCTTTAAATATTTTAACTTGGTTTTACCAACATTTTCAATTCTTTGTTCAGCCATTCTATCTGCTGCTTTGTAAGTTGGAATATTTTCATCCTTGGAGATTTGGATTATTTGTTTAACTATATTAAAGATATTGGATGCTCTTGCCATAGCTCTTTCAGCATTGTATCCTTTGATTTCTTCGTAAACATTGATTACTCCACCACTGTTAATTACATAGTCTGGAACATATAATATTCCTTTTTCAACTAATATATCTCCATGTCTTGGTTCTGCCAATTGATTGTTTGCAGATCCTGCAACAATTTTGCACTTTAATTGTTCAACTGTAAAGTCATTTATAATTGCACCCATTGCACATGGTGCAAAGATGTCACATTCCACTCCATATATTTCATCTGGGGCAACTTGAGTAGCACCAAAGTCATTAACAACTCTGTCAATTGATTCTTTTCTGATATCAGTAACTATAAGCTTAGCACCTGCTTTGTGTAAATGCTCACATACACCGTAACCAACTGCTCCCAGACCTTGTACAGCTACTACCTTGCCATTTAAGTCAGTACTACCATATACTTCTTCAGTTGCAGCTTCTATGCCTCTAAATACACCAAATGAGGTTACAGGTGATGGATTACCACTTTTGCCTTCAAGACCAACACAATAATCAGTTTCATCATTAATATAAGCCATATCTTGAGTTCCAACATTCATGTCTTCAGCTGTAATATATCTTCCTCCTAAGCCTTCTACAAATCTACCAAAAGTTCTAAACAATTCTTCACTTTTGATTTTGTTAAAGTCTCCCATTATTACTGCTTTTCCTCCACCTAAGTTTAATCCAGCAGCAGAGTTTTTGTATGTCATTCCTCTTGATAGTCTTAGTACATCTGTTATAGCTTCTTCTTCAGTTTCATAATCCCAAATTCTAGTTCCCCCAAGTGCAGGTCCCAGTGTAGTATCATGTATACCTATAATAGCCTTTAATCCTGTTGCACGATCTTGGCAAAATACCAATTGCTCATAATCGTATTTTTCTAAGTACTCAAATATTTTCATTATAAAATCCCCCTTGTATTTATATATGTACCTTTAACAACAAAGTTATATTGGAAAACGTATTCCCATTTAAATTATAACATAGATTTGGATAAATATGTTTAAATCTTTTATAATTTGCATAAATATTTCTTAATAGGAAATTTGTCCATTATATTATATAATAAAGTGAAGGATGTGATAATTTTGAGATATGAAGGAAAAGTATTTAGACCACCAAGTGAAGCTAGAAGTGTAATAATACAAGCTACCATAGGATGCTCTCATAATAAATGTACATTTTGTAGTATGTATAAAGGAGATCAATTTAGAATTAGAAAAACCCATGAAATTATTGAAGATATGGATTCAGCAAGAATTCAATATAGTAATATAAATAGATTGTTCTTAGCTGATGGGGATGCATTAATGATTAAAACAAGTGAACTGGTTAAAATTCTAGATTACATAAAAATAAGAATACCTGAATGTGAAAGAGTTGGAATATATGCCTCCCCCAAAAGTATAATGACAAAATCTATAGAGGATTTAAAAACTCTAAAAGCAGCAGGACTTTCCATTGCATACTTAGGTCTTGAAACTGGAAGCGAAGAGATATTAAAAGATATTAATAAGGGTGCAACAAAAGGGGAAATCATCCATGAAGCTCAGAAGTTAAAAGAAGCAAATATACTTTTATCCCTTACTCTGATTTCTGCTTTAGGTGGCAAAGAAAAAAGCATCCTACATGCAATAGAATCAGCCAAAGCTGTAAGTGAAATAAAGCCAGATTATTTGGGATTACTTACGCTTATGATTGAACCTGGGACTCAATTGTATAATGATGTAGAAACCGGATCATTCCAATTACTAAGTCCAGAAGAAGTAGCCATAGAAACACTGGTCCTCTTAGAAAATATAGACGCTGAAGGATGCATTTTTAGAAGTAACCATGCAAGCAATTATATTTCTCTTAAAGGAACTTTAAATGGGGATAAAGAAGAAATGATCCATCAATTAAAGCAGGTTATAGATGGAAAAATGGATTATAAAGATGAATTTTTAAGGGGATTATAACTATATCCCCTTATCTTCATCTGGATTACCTGGGATAAGGTCTTTTTTAAGTCCATTAATTATTACCATAAGTGATATTCTAAGTATTATAAAAACAATTGCTAATAAAGTATAGAGGCCTCCTACATTAAATAGGAGAACAAAACTTAAAAATGTAATACTAGAAATAAATACAATCAAATACATTCTACTACTAGCCATAAGTCTTTCTGCAGCTTCTAAATTCTCTATGGAATGGAAATATTTAATCGTACCAATAAAAAAATTATAAAACATGAATAATTCAACTACCATTAATACTATTGTCCAAACTTGCATTATAATAGAATACTGGTAGTTTCCTGCTGTAAAGAAATCAATTAAACCACTAAATAATGCAAGTGCTATAGCAATTCTAGAGAAATCTAATGCTTTTTTAAAGTCTCCATAATGATGTTCCACATATATAGTATTAATCCCGCTGGATATAATCATAAAGCCTATAAATGATGGCAGTATACTAACAGGTCCTAGATTTATACTAAAAGTAGCTAAAAATATTCCCCACAACATTTTATTTAAACCTTCATACATTAGATTTCACCTCTTGCCCTTAGATATTCTAAAATTTTGATAAAATTAAAATCATAATGATTATTTGTTATTCCTCTTACTCTGCTTGTTAGTATATTTCCATTTTCATCCTGAAATATTAACTTAGGACTAATATTATAAGAAATGTACTTTGATATAATATGATTATTATAGTTTCTATGATAATCTATATTAATGGTGCTAGATTTTTTATATTCTTTGTTCCTCATTTCTTTATAGTCTTTATCACCAATTTTTAATTCTATAGTATCACTTATAGTATCTAATAATGTAGACTCTACATTCAAAAGTGTAATATCTTTTAAAACTTCGTATCTTATATGACCTGTTCCATCGGAAGAACTTCCACTACTGGTTCCCCCAAAATACTCCCTTGTATTATCATATTCATAGAATCTAATCCTTCCTAAATCCATATCCAAATTAGTACCATTATCAAAAAATATCTTAGCATTGTTAAGTTCCAAGTCTTCAGATATATTTTCTATTTTATTTAAGTCGATCTTAACGTATATGGTTTTTACCTTATATCTACCATAAACCTGTTCTCTGTTTCCAGCATAATAGTCTGGAGTGGCTATACCGAAACCATAGTCACTGGTAATTATATCCATTCCAATTGGAGCTTCTGCAAAATCAATATCTGTAATATATCTATCATCATTTATGTTGGTAATATAATGTAAAATTAATTCACAGTCAGAGTAGATACCATCATCAATAAAATAAGCATTATCTATGTAATTTTTTAAAAATACTGGATTTTTTAATTTAATAATAAAGGAAAATGATAAAGCAAGTATTAAGGACAAGGATATGACTACTACGCCTACTTTTAATATTTTTTTATTTTTCTCCATATAGACACCTCCTCTAATTTATTATACTATAGTAGAAGAAGAATCTACAAAATATTTTAGGCATCTAATAATTAAGAGGTGAGAAATTGAAAGAGTTATGGGGATTATTTGCAGTATTTTTCAAAATGGGAAGTTTTACATTTGGAGGTGGCTACGCCATGCTACCTATTATTCAAGAAGAAATTGTAAACAAAAGAAATTGGGCTACAGATGAAGAAATATTAGACTATTATGCTATAGGCCAATCAACACCTGGAATTATAGCAGTAAATACAGCTACATTTATAGGGTACAATCAATTGGGAATTATAGGTGGAATCGTAGCTACATTAGGAGTTGTAAGTCCTTCCATTAT
>CAYZDC010000061.1:0-10092 GCA_964477045.1 uncultured Tissierellaceae bacterium
GCGCTCTGGTGTTTTAGGAGAGGTAAGAAAAAGAGAGCATTATGAAAAGCCAAGTGTTAAACGTAAAAAGAAATCTGAAGCAGCAAGAAAGAATAAGAGCAAGAATAGGTTCTAATAAAGAAGGTGAATAGATGTCACTTATAAATAAACTTATGGAAGATATGAAAACTTCCATGAGAAACAAGGACACCATAAGAAAAAATACTATTACTATGGTTAGGGCTGCTGTAAAGCAAATTGAAGTTGATGAAAGACGTATTTTATCAGATGAAGAAATACTAGATATTATATCTAAACAACTAAAAGAAAAAAGAATTGTCATAGAAGAATTTAAAAAAGGTGCTAGAGAAGATCTGGTACAATTGACAAATGCAGAAATAGATATTCTTTTAGAGTATTTGCCCAAGCAACTATCATATGAAGAAGTGAAAGCTATTGTAGTAGAAACCATCTCAGAAGTAAAGGCTACTTCTATGAAGGATATTGGATTGATTATGAAAACTGTTATGCCTAAAGTTAAAGGTAGAACTGATGGAAATATAGTAAATAAAGCAATTAAAGAAGTTCTAAAATAACCTGGATAATTCCAGGTTATTTTATTAGGATGAGGAATTATGGGTATATAATAATATAGGCTAATTGTTAATTATTTGTCTTAGGTATATAATAGAATATAGGAGGTGCTAAATTGAAAAACGGGAGAATTTTTATACTAACGCTTATAATACTTTTGTTATTAAGTAGTGTAAGTCTAGGAGTTAATGCAGGCACAAATAATGTATATGTGATTCCAATTAAAGGTGAAATAAATAGTGCTAGCTACTCATTTTTAAAAGATGTCATTAATGATATTGATTTAGATTCAGCCAAAGGGATAATATTTGAAATTGACACTTATGGTGGTCTTATTGATCAAGCTAGTAATATTAAAGATTTAATAATATCATTAGATGTACCTACTATATCTTTTGTGAATAACAAAGCAGAATCAGCAGGAGTTTTAATAACTATTGCAAGTGAAAATGTGGTAATGGCAACTAATTCAACTATTGGTTCCGCAGAAACCATACCAAATACTGAAAAAATACTCTCCACTTGGAGAGCTTTCCTGAGGGATACAGCCCAGTATAGAGGAAGAGATACTGAAATAATTCAAGCTATGGCAGACAAGGATATTATTGTTAGTGGCATTAATAGCCAGGGAAAGTTAATTAATTTGACCTCCAATGAAGCTTTGGAACATGGTATTACAGATTTAATTTCTGATGATTACCATGAAATGTTAGCTCATTTTGGTATTGCAAATGCTAATCTTGTAAAGGTAGAAGAAAGCTTACAAGTAAAACTTTCAAAACTTATATCCAAGCCTTATATTAGTAGTTTATTACTTACATTAGGTTTGGTAGGTTTAGTAGTAGAAATATTAACACCAGGATTTGGAATTGGTGGAACCATAAGTATTATTTCTTTTGGTCTATTCTTTGGAGGAAATATACTGGCTGGTAATTCAAATTGGACATCTTTAGCACTATTTGCAACCGGAATGTTGTTATTAGTAGTGGAGGGTATTGTCCCTGGTTTTGGCTTACCTGGTATAGCTGGTATAATATTTGTTTTAGCCGGTACTGTTTTAGCAATGGGCTCCTTAGCCAGTGCTATTGCATCACTTAGTATAGCTATAATAATAACCACCGTGGTTACAATTATATTATTAAAGCTTGGTTTTAGAAGTAAATTATTAGACCGAGTTATATTAAAAGCAGAACATAATAAAGAAAAAGGATACCTAAGTGTTGATTCATCTGATGTTTACTTGGACAAAGTAGGTATTAGTATTACAGAACTTCGCCCTAGCGGGTTTATTGAAATAGATGGGAAAAAACTAGATGCATTATCTGATAGTAGTTTTATTCCAAAAGATGTTCAAGTACAGGTTTTTAGGGTAGAAGGATCAAAAATTTTTGTTAGGAGGATATAATATATGACATTACCATCGAATTTAATTTTCACAGCAGGAGTAGCAATATTCATTATTATATTACTAATGGTGTTCTTCTCATTTGTTCCAGTAGGATTGTGGATTACTGCATTCTTCTCTGGTGTAAAAATAAAAATGGGAACATTAGTAGGAATGAAATTAAGAAGGGTTGCACCAAGTAGAATTGTAAACCCTATGATCAAAGCTACCAAAGCAGGTTTGAAGCTTCAGGTTGACGAATTAGAAGCTCACTACTTAGCTGGCGGTAATATTAATACATTAGTAGATGCATTAATAGCTGCACAAAGAGCTAATATTCCTCTAGAATTTGAAAGAGCAGCTGCTATCGACTTAGCAGGTAGAAATGTTTTAGAAGCTGTACAAGTAAGTGTTAATCCTAAAGTAATCGAAACACCATCAATAGCTGCTGTAGCAAAGAATGGTATAGAAGTTATTGTAAAAGCTAGAGTTACAGTTAGAGCCAATATTGAAAGACTAGTAGGGGGAGCAGGAGAAGAAACTATTATTGCTAGAGTTGGTGAAGGTATTGTAACTACAGTAGGTAGTTCTGCATCTCATGAGACAGTTTTAGAAAATCCTGATCTTATTTCCAAAACAGTATTGTCTAAGGGATTAGATTCAGGTACTGCTTTTGAAATCTTATCTATAGATATAGCCGATATTGATATAGGTAGAAACATTGGAGCAAAATTACAAATGGACCAAGCAGAAGCAGACAAACGTATTGCAGAAGCTAAGGCTGAAGAAAGAAGAGCAATGGCTGTGGCTGTTGAGCAAGAAATGCGAGCTAATGTTCAGGAAATGAGAGCTAAAGTTGTAGAAGCAGAAGCTGAAGTTCCACTAGCACTTGCTTATGCATTAAAAGAAGGAAAAATGGGAGTAATGGATTATTATAATATGAAGAATATTTTAGCGGATACTGATATGAGATCATCTATTTCCAAAATATCTGACGATGATAAGACTCAAAATTAGGAAGTGATAATATGAACCCCCTATTGTTTTTTGGGATAGTAATTGTAATAGATTTAATATTAAAAAGCAATAAAAATAAGAAAAAAGTAGAGCAAGCTAGAAGAAGGAGAACTGATGAGATTAAACCAGTTCCTACTAAAGGCAAAAGTATTATGCAAACTATTAGAGAAGAAATGGAAAAAGAAGCTCAAAGACAATCTGGTAAACAAGTTCAAAAACAACCAGCTAAAAGAATGCTTCAACAGGACATATATACAGAAGATCAGTTTATTACTCATAAAAGTAGTTCTGAATTGAAAGAAGCAGAAATTAAAAAAAGAAGTCAATGGACCCATGATGAGATATTTGACAAGCCAATTGCTTCAAAAGCTATAGTTGAAGAGAAAAAACAAGCTTCTAGTGCAAGAGAGATTACTTTAAAAAGAGATATTTTAAAAGGTATAATATTTTCGGAGATTATATCTGAACCTAAAAGTCTAAAAAATAGCAGAAAAAGCATGTAATATACATGCTTTTTTTCTTTGGTGTAATATAAGAGAGTCTAGAGAAAGATATGGAAATATGCAAGGGAATATGTTATTATAAGCTGTAATAGACTTACCTTCTAAACATAGTATACGAGGAGAGGAATTATGGAATATTATATTGATAATAGACAAAATAAAATAGAAATTACATCTGAATTAGAAAAGATTATTGAAAGCGTAGTTGTGGAGTCTTTAAAAGTAGAAGGATTATCTCAGGATGTGGAAGTAAGCATTTCTTTTGTTGAGAATGATGAAATAAAAGAATTAAACAGGGAATATAGAGGTATAGATGAAATCACAGATGTACTATCTTTTCCCATGGATAGTCATATAGTAGTTCCTATACCACTATTAGGAGATATTATTATTTCTATGGAAAAGACAATAGAACAGGCTAATAAATTTGGACATAGTATTAATAGGGAAATATCCTATCTAATTGCCCATAGTATGTTTCATTTAATGGGATATGACCACTTAGAGGAAGATGAAAAAAATAAGATGAGATTAAAAGAAAAGCAAGTTATGAAAAACCTAGGCATTTTTAAAGTAGATGAAAAGGAGTAGCTTATGAAAGTAAGAACTATTATCGACAATTTTAATTATGCAGTATCTGGAATTATTACAGCTATAAAAACAGAGAAAAGTATGAAGATACATTATATTATTGCTGTAGGAGTATTATTATCCAGTTTATTTTTTGATTTTAATAGAACTGAATTTTTACTGCTCTTATTCGCCGTTTCTCTGGTGGTTATAGCAGAGATGATTAACACAGCTATAGAAAGAACTGTAGACCTAATTACTAAAGAGTATCACCCCCTGGCTAGATTAGTTAAGGATGTAGCCGCTGGAGCTGTTTTAATAGCTACAATAAACTCTTTAATAGTTGGTTATTTATTATTTTTTGAAAGATTAAGTGTTTTTACTGAAACAGTAATTTTCAAAATCAAAAGATCAGAAATCCATTTAACCTTTGTTGCCTTAATATTGGTTGTTTTAATTACAATTGGACTAAAAGCCAAATATGGCAAAGGTAAGGGCACTCATTTTCAAGGTGGAATAGTAAGTGGTCATTCTGCTGTAGCATTTTGTATAGCAACAATAATATCTTTTCAAGTTGATAGTATTTTAGTTACTACCATGAGCTATATACTAGCATTACTAGTAGCAGAAAGTAGAGTTGAGGGAAAGATACACAGCCTATTAGAAGTATTTATTGGGGGAATAATAGGTTCTTTAATAGGTATAATTATATTTAAATTTATAGGATAAGGAGTAGATTACTTGAAAACAAAAGTAGGGGTAATTGTATTATTTGCTATTATATTACTAAGTTTAATAGGCTGCAAGCAAGAAGTTCCAGTGGAAGAACCTATAGTTGAAACACCGGTGGTTGAAGAACCCATTGTGGAAGAACCTATAGAGCCTCCAGAGGAAGTTATTGAAGTAAAAGAAGGAATACCATCACCAATAAGTGGAATCTATGCTAAAGAAGAGTTAGTAAATAGAAGAGTAGTAGGTGTAATGTTTGATAATCACCCTAGAGCTAGATGGCAAGCCGGTTTAAAAGATGCAGAGATAATTTATGAATTTCAAGTAGAAGCTCCTTATACCAGATACTTAGGTTTGTATTTAATAAACGAACCAGAATCCATAGGACCCATTAGAAGTTCAAGACCATACTTTGTGACGAAAATTTATGAGTATGATGCTGTATATGTTAGAGTAGGAGGTAGTGAACAAGCAAAATCTGATATTATTAATTTAAGAATTGCAGATATAGATGGCTTAGCTAGTTCCAATAAAGTTTTTTGGAGAAGAAGCAATAAAAAAATGCCCCACAACTTATACTCTAGTATGGAAGTTATTAGAGAAACTCAAGAGGATAGAAAATACAATATGACTGGAAACTATGAAAGCTTTTTATTTGAAGAAGAGGATAGAGATATTACAGGATATAAGGCTGAAAAGATATATTTAGATTATAAATCAGGGAATACTACAAATTATGATTATAATTCAGAAGAAAAATTATATTATAGACAAAAAGATGGACAAGACCATATAGATGAAAGTGATGAAAGTCAATTGAGAGCTAAAAATATAATAATTCAAGAAGTGGCTACCAGGACTATAGACAATGAAGGTAGACTGGATATAACATTAATAGGAGAAGGAATCGGTAAATATATAACTAATGGTGTTGGAATAGACATAACTTGGGTAAAAAGAGATAGAAAGAGTAAAACTTATTATTTAGATAAAGATGGTGCTGAAATAACCTTAAACCCAGGAGTAACTTGGGTACAAATGGTTAGTTCTAGAGTAGATATAGAAATTCAGTAAGGAGGATACAATGATTAATAATGAAGAACTTATAAAAAAAGCATTTGAAGCACAAAAGTTGGCCTACGTTCCTTATTCAAACTTTCATGTAGGTGCAGCATTAATTACAGAAGATGATAATGTATATACAGGATGTAATATAGAAATAGCATCTTATTCTCCTACTATTTGTGCTGAAAGAACAGCTATTTTCAAAGCTATTTCTGAAGGGCATAAAAAAATTAAAAAAATAGCAATAGTTGGAGATGCGAATCCTACTTTCCCTTGTGGAGTATGTAGACAAGTAATAAGAGAATTTGGACCAGATGCTAAAATAATAATAGCCAATTCTCCGGAGGATTACAAGGAATATACAATAGATGAACTTCTACCTAATAGTTTTGGGCCAGAAGATTTGAGTTTTGCAGATAGAGGGGATGAAAAGCATGTATAAATCAGGATTTGTAAGTGTTATTGGACGACCTAATGTAGGTAAATCAACTTTATTAAATGGGGTAATCGGACAAAAAATTTCCATAATATCTGATAAACCACAAACCACTAGAAATAAGATTCAATTAGTATATACAGAAGATAACTTTCAAATAGTATTCTTAGATACTCCAGGTATCCAGATGCCTAAAAACAAACTTGGAGAATATATGCTTAAAATATCTAAAAGTACATTACAAGAAGTTGATGTGGTTGTATTTGTTGTAGATGAAAGTATGCAAACAGGATCTATGGATAGCTATATTATAAAAGATTTGAGAGATATAACTACACCAATAGTATTACTGATTAATAAAATTGACAAGTTAAGCCAAGAAGAAGTATTTCAATTAATGGACAAGTATGACAAGTTAGACTTATTTAAAGAGATAATTCCTATCTCAGCACTAAATAATACAAATGTTGATAGGTTTATCCAAGTTTTACAAAAGATGATGCCAGAGGGGCCTCAATATTTCCCAGAGGATATGGTAACTGATCAACCAGAAAAATTTGTAATTTCCGAACTTATTAGAGAAAAAGCTCTAATTAATTTAGAAGAAGAAATTCCCCACGGTATATTTGTTACTATAGATAGCTTTAAAGAAAGAGAAGATAAAAACTTAATTGATGTATTTGCTACAATTATTTGTGAAAAAAAATCCCATAAAGGTATAGTAATAGGTAAAAATGGAAGAATGCTAAAGGAAATTGGCAGAAGTGCCAGAATTGATATAGAAAACTTACTAGATGCAAAAGTCAACCTTCAATTATGGGTTAAAGTTGAACCTAATTGGAGAGAAAAAGCAGATAAAGTAAAATACTTTGGATATAAATAATTGAGTAGAGCCTTATTAAAAACTGAGGGAATAGTACTAAGCGAAATAAGATATAAAGAAACTAGCAAAATTTTAAATGTTTACACAAAGAACCATGGAAGAATAAGCATTATGGCTCAAGGTGCATATAGGCCAAAGTCTACACTTATAGCTAGTACACAGTCTTTTTCCCTTAGTGAATTTAATCTACAAAAAAATGGAGAGTTTTATTATATCAATGCAGTAGATCTTCTGGATTCGAATTATGGGATAAGAGAAAATATGAATAGATTGTTTTATGGTTATTTTTTATTGGAGCTAATGAATTTATCTACCCCAGTTGGAGAAGAAAATGAGAAATTGTTTTTATTACTTCAAAAGGGTTTACAAATTTTATCGCAACTAGAACAGGATTATTTAAAATTCATAGTTTGCTATGAACTTAAATATATTTCCTTTTTAGGGTATAGACCTAATATGGGGTCTTGTGTTATTTGCAATAATGACAAAAATTATAATATAAGATTTAGTTTTGTAGAAGGTGGAATAATCTGTAAGGATTGCTTTCAAAAGGATACAAGATCCTTATATATAGATAAGGATATGTATGAATCTTTAAACAAGTTATTATTTATTCCTTTAGACAAGTTAAATGAAATCCATATATCCAAAGATACCCTGGTTTCATTACACAAAATTCTTGTAGACTATATTTTATACAACATAGATAGAAAAGAATTTAAATCTTTGGCTTTATTAGATTCTACCTTAGAACTATAGATGATTTATACAAGAACCTATTGACATAGATTTAAAAATTTGCTAAATTAATAGGCACAGATAGTTATAGTATACAATGAAAAAGAAAATTTTATTTATATATATCAAAGAGAATCTAGGATGGTGAGAGCTAGATATGTATATTAATAGATTAAGGCACTTTTGAGTATACTCTTTTAAAGTGAATACCTGAAACTAGGTATTAAATAGGGTGGAACCGCGGAATTAACCCTTCGTCCCTATAGGGATGATGAGGTTTTTTTGTTTTTATTATTATACTAGGAGGATTAATATGCTTTTTCAGGATTTGATACTTAAATTACAAAAATATTGGGGTGACAAGGGTTGCGTTATTTTGGAGCCTTACGACATAGAGAAGGGTGCAGGGACCATGAGTCCACATACATTTCTAAGGGCCCTAGGGCCTGAACCATGGAAAGTTGTGTATGTTGAACCTTCTAGGAGACCAGCAGATGCCAGATATGGTGAAAACCCAAATAGAGTATATCAACACCATCAATTGCAAGTAATTCTAAAACCTTCAGCAGATGATATACAAGACTTATATTTAGATAGTCTTAGAGCTATAGGAATAGATCCATTAAAACATGATATTAGATTTGTTGAAGACAATTGGGAATCACCTACATTAGGAGCTTGGGGCTTAGGATGGGAAGTTTGGTTAGATGCAATGGAAATCACGCAATTCACTTATTTTCAACAAGTGGGGGGCATTAACTGTGAACTGGAATCAGCAGAAATAACATATGGACTTGAAAGAATAGCCATGTATTTACAGGATGTAGACAATATATTTGATATTAAGTGGAACAATGAACTGACTTATGGAGATATTTTTAATATGGCAGAGTATGAACATTCTGTTTATAGTTTTGAGAAAGCAGATATAGAAACTTTAAAAACTTTATTTGGAATATATGAAGAAGAAGCGAAAAGAGCATTAGACCATAAATTAGTAATGCCAGCCTATGATTATGTTTTAAAATGCTCCCATATGTTTAATGTATTAGATGCAAGAGGAGCTATATCAGTAAATGAAAGAACAAATTATATTGGCAGAGTGAGAAATCTAGCTAAAAATGTAGCTGCTAATTATATTGAGAAAAGAAATGAAATGGGATTTCCTCTATTGAAAAAGGAAGGTGAATCTAATGAGTAAGACATATTTGCTAGAAATAGGAACTGAAGAAATTCCAGCTCGAGTAGTTGGAGATGCATTAGCACAATTAAAGAATAATTGTATAAAAATCCTAAATGAAAATCAAATAACTTATGAAACCATAGAAGTATATTCAACACCACGAAGGTTATCCCTAATTATAAATGGATTGAATAATAATACAGAAAATCTAGTTGAAACCGTCAAAGGACCTTCAAAGAAAATTTCTTATGACAAAGATGGAAACCCTACTAAAGCACTTTTAGGATTTATGAGAGGTCAAAATGTAGAACTTAGAGATACAAGTATTCAAGACTTTAATGGAGAAGAATATGTTTATGCAAAAGTTGTAAAACAAGAAAAAGCAATAGAAGAAGTCTTGAACAAAGAAATGATAACTCTTATTAAATCCATTAACTTCCCTAAATCAATGAAATGGGGAGGCAAAAACCTTAAATTTGCCAGACCAATACGATGGATAGTTTCACTATTAGATGGTGAGATAGTACATTTTAACCTAGAAGGTATAGAAAGTTCTAATATTACAAGGGGACATAGGTTTTTAGGTAGTCAACAGATCCTTATAGAAGATGTTCACGATTATAAGAACTTGTTAAGAGAGAACTTTGTTATATTAGATGGAGAAGAAAGAAAAGAGATAATTAAATATGGCTCTGAAAAGTTAGCAAAAGAAAAAGGTGGAAATCTTCACATAGACAATGAATTGTTAGATGAAGTAACTAACATATTAGAATATCCTACTCCTATGATAGGGAGAATTAAGGTTGAGTATTTAAAATTACCACCGGCTATTATAATTACTCCAATGAAAGAACATCTAAGATTTTTCCCTGTATTTGATGATAAAAATAGACTGCTTCCATATTTCATATCCATTAGAAATGGTAATGATGAATATAGGGATATAGTAATTAAGGGAAATGAAAAAGTTCTAGGAGCAAGATTAGAAGATGCTAAATTTTTCTATGAAGA
>CAYZDC010000062.1:0-10000 GCA_964477045.1 uncultured Tissierellaceae bacterium
TTTGCTTTCTTAATATATCAATACATTTGTTCCTTACTATAATAACGGCTGAGCGACGAAAATCCCTACAAGATAAATCTAAATATTTTTCTTTTTTCTCAATTATAGATATAAATGTGTTATGTACCGCATCCTCAGCCATACTTTGGCTACCGGTAATTTTAATAGCATATCGAAGAAGAACATACTTATGCTCCTCATAAAGGCTAGTCATCTTTTTTCGTTCTTGATCTGTATCTAGCACAGATAAATAAATCATTAGCATACTACTCCCTCCTATTACTGCAAGCTTTTTAAATCCATAACCCAGACATGTTTTACTACTGCCTGTTTACCACCATATTAATTAAAAAATGGGTCTATTATTTCCTAGTTATTTAATTATAGCATAATAATAGACGGCAAAAATAATGCCAGCAAGTTATAGTTGCTTATTATCGATTCTATCTTTAAGAGTCTTTAAATAAATTGAATAAATATAAAAGCACAAAGATTTTTATCTCATTGCCTTTAGAATTTTCTATTTTCACTCTCTGTTATTTTTATATAGATTAAATAAAAAATAACTTAGGAGAATACACAACCTAAGTTATTTTTTATTTTGTTTTTCTTCTTCTCTTATTTTTTTCACTCTATGCATAAATAAATTTACAATTAATATTCCAACATTAGCTGCCATTAAAGTAGAACTTTGAATATTAAAAGCTATATTAAATACGTAATTAGCCAAAAAACGAACCATTAGAATAAAACTATTAAAAATGATTAAATCTCTTACAAATCTAGGTAGTGCGTAGAACCATTTCACTTGATACACCTCCACAATGATTATATCATTAATTACTCTCTCTTTAAATGGGTATATTAACTTAGAGGTGATAACTTGAATTTAAAATATAGTGACCTAGACAAAGTAGAAAAGAAAAATAGATTATATGAAGTATTTAAAGTGTTCTTAAAATTAGGGTTCACTGCTTTTGGTGGGCCTGCTGCTCATATTGGTATGATGGATGAAGAGATCATTGAAAAAAGAAAATGGATAAGTAGAGAAAAATTCATAGATTTAATTGGGGCAACTAATTTAATTCCTGGGCCTAATTCTACAGAACTAGCAATATTTATGGGCTATGAACGAGCTGGTATTTTAGGGCTTTTATTGGCTGGAGTGAGTTTTATCCTACCTGCAATGCTAATTATACTTGTACTGGCCATAATCTATGTGAAGTTTGGAACTATACCCCAGGTTTCATCTATACTGTATGGGATAAAACCAGTAATAATGGCAATAATTATTCAAGCACTTTATAGATTAGGAAAATCAGTAATAAAAAATAAAATCTCAATTATATTTGCTATTGGAATTTTCGGACTGTATTTTTTAGGTGTTAAAGAAATTACCTTGTTGTTTGTATCGGCAGTTTTAATGCTGGTTATATCTAATTTTAAAAGCATTAAAGATAAATTTTACTCTGTATCCGTGATACCTTTATCTTTACTATTTCTAATTTTTTTAAAGATAGGTGCAGTATTATATGGTAGTGGATATGTATTATTAGCATTTTTAGAAGCTGAATTTATAGATAAATATGGATTATTAACAATGGAACAGTTATTAGATGCAGTTGCCATAGGACAATTCACCCCAGGCCCTGTATTCACAACAGCTACTTTTATAGGATATTTATTAAATGGTATTCCTGGAGCTATTTTAGCTACCATAGGTATATTTATCCCTTCATTTTTAGTAGTTTGGGCAATTAACCCTCTTATACCAAAATTAAGAAAATCTAAAATTACAGCAGCTATGTTAGATGGAGTAAATATTGGATCCTTAGTATTAATGACTATAATAAGTTTAAAACTAGGACTAGCATCTCTGATAAATCCTTTAACTATAATCATGTTCATAATCTCATTTTTAATCTTAATGAAATATAAAGTAAATTCAGCATGGCTAATTATAGCAGGAGGAGCAATAGGATGGATAAGTAGTTTAATTTAACTACTTCCATCCTATTTCCACTTTGTATAGCCTCTATTCATATGGTAAATCTTATTAAACCCATTTTCGATTAATGTATTTACTGCAACAGCAGATCTACTACCTGTTAAACAATAAACTAAAATTGGTTTATCTTCATAACCATCTAATTCATCTAAATTCATTTCTAATTTATTATAAGGAATTATAATAGCTCCTTCTATATGTCCAGTTCTATACTCAGCCTTCGATCTAGTATCTAATATTAATAAATCCTTGTTTGTCTTTATTAGTTCTTTTGCTTGAGGAATACTTACATTTACCGCTTTTTTATCTTTAAATACATCACCGGAAAGAGACACTTCTTCCACCACATCAGCTTTATCATTCTTAATTTTCATAAAAATACTTAGACCAATAATTATTATACTACCTATGGTTATAAGAATTAACTTATCCATTAAACTCCTCCTCTGTAATTCGTATTATTTATAATGCTTACCCTAACCCTTAAATTTCTACCATCTGGATTATTAGCATTTATATTCTACTTAAAGTATACTATATATAGAATATTTTAAAAAGAGGTGGAAGATGAGAACTTTAAAATCACAGTATATGGCTCTATGGTATAGTACTGGATCTGAATTTGATTTAAAAAGAGATAAAATATCTCTTGAAGAAAAAATAGAATATGAAAAGAAAATAGAAAGTTTTAGAAAAAACTTACTTAAAAAATTGAAATATATTCCCAGTAAAGATGAAGAAGAAAATTTTAAGAATGAGATTATCCTTGAAATAAAGAACTTTGAGTCCAGCCTATCACCTTATAAAAATAGTCTTATAGATTTTTTTATAGATAATGGATATGGTCAGGTGACAGAAGACTTTATAGAAGCAGCAGAAAAGTTTGATCCTAATATGGATGTAATGGATATATTTCAGGCAATTAGAAATGTTTGGATTATGAATAGTATTCAAATATTATATGGAATGGAAGTTAAACTTACTCCATCTATATTTGCCTACAGTATGCTATATCCTTATAGTGACAATTACTTAGATGATTCTACTATTTCCAATGAAGAAAAAATAGAATTTAATAATAGATTTAGAAATTGGCTATTAGGTTTGGATGATTTACCTATTAATAAAAATGAAGAAAGAATAAAAGCTCTAGTTCAGAAAATCGAGAAAGAATATAATCGGGAAAATTATCCTAAAGTTTATGAAAGTCTTTTATATATACATAGTGCACAGGTAGAAAGTTTAAAGCAACAAAAAGATAACACTATACCCTATGAAAAAGATATACTGGGAATTAGCTTTGAAAAAGGTGGAGCTTCAGTATTAGCAGATGGATATTTAGTAAGGGGAGAATTAAATGAAGAGGAAATGTACTTTTGTTTTGGATATGGTATATTTCTACAAATAATTGATGACTTGCAAGATATAGAAGAAGATTTAGCAAACAATCATATGACCATATTGTCTCAACTAGCTAAGGAATATCCTTTGGATAAATTAATTGATAAACTATTCTTGTTTATCCATAAGTTCTTTCAAAACGACAATATCTTTCAAACACCAGATGCAATAAGGTTAAAACAAGTAATAAAAGATAGTTCGATGATAATGATATTTGAAGCTATATCTAAAAACAAAAATAGATTTAGTAAAGACTATATAAATAAAATGGAACACTATTCCTTAACAAGCTTCTCATACTTAAATAAAATGGAAAATAAATTTAAGCGAGAATTTACATCTGAAGATACAATTAGAATATCTAAATTATTTAGAAAAACATATTAAAGTACAAAATGCGGGTAAGCAAAGAAACACCCCTACGTATTGATATAACTAATTCGTAGGGGCTAGTTTTGCTGGACCGCATCTTAACTACTTTTTATACTGCTGCATCAATTGCTTCTATTAATACATTTTCAACTCCCATAGCTATATGGTTTAAATCTTCGTAGCCCATCATACCTATTAGCATTCCTGGTTTGGCTGTACCTATGAAAACTTCTTCATCCTTTTCATAAACCACGACTTTACATGGTAAGAAATACCCAACTTCAATATGTGCTGATAAGACTTCATTTGCTGTTTGGGGGTTGCAAACTTCTAAAATCATAAAATTGGTCTTAAAGTCAATTTCATGTTCGGCCATTTTTTCTTTCACATCCATTTGCCATAACACACCAAACTTTCTTTCCTTAAGACTATTAGTAATACTCTCTACTGCTTCATTAAAAGATTTTTTTGTGCTTTTTTCATATCTAATATCCAAATTAATCCTCTCCTTTTCTTCTATCTTTACTATACCCACATTGCACATAGTAAAACATTTTAAATAAAAAACTTTATTTAGGGTATAAGATAAATAGTATAAAGATAAAGGAGTGGATACTATTGGGTAGAGTTATTGTTTTTTTAGCAGATGGATTTGAAGAAGTAGAAGCACTAACCGTAGTAGATTATTTACGAAGAGTAGATATACTAGTGGATACAGTATCTATAACTGATAACAAGAAAGTAAAAGGAGCTCATGAAATAGTTGTAATGGCAGACAAAACTATAGATGAATTAGTAATAGATGAATACAACACTGTAGTTATACCAGGTGGAATGCCTGGAGCCACTAATCTGAGAGACAATGAAAAAGTAACAAATATTGTAAAGGAGATCTATGAAAAGCAAAAATTAGTTGCAGCCATTTGTGCGGGGCCCATCGTCTTACACAGATCAGGAATTCTCAATGGCAAAATGGTAACTTCTTTTCCAGGATTTGAAGAAGAATTAACTGGGGCTGTGTATACTGAAAAAAAGGTTGAAAGAGATGGTAATATAATTACATCCCGTGGTCCATACTTTGCAGTAGACTTTGCTTTGGAGATTGTAGGTTATTTACTAGGAAAAGAAAAGGTAGATGAATTAAAAAAAAGTATCTTGTATACAAAATAAATCGGAGAAAATAAGAGACTACTTATATTAATATAAGTGGTCTTTTTATGTTGACATATATAGATGACCTATATATAATAAATGTATAGATTATCTATACATAAGGAGGGAATATAATGACACTAAATAAAAATTTAATCACTGGAAGTACCACTATGCTTATTTTAAAGCTTCTTGAAGATAAGGATATGTATGGCTATTTAATGATAGAAGAATTAAGAAAAAGATCAGACAATACATTTGACTTAAAAGCTGGTACTCTTTATCCATTACTACACGGTTTGGAAGAACAGGGAATGTTAGAATCTTATGAAGAAAGTGCGGGCAGCAAAAGAGTTAGAAAATATTATAGTATAACAAATAAGGGAAGGAATATGCTTGTAGAAAAGCAATCAGAATGGAATACATATACTTCCACAATTAATGGAATATTGGATGGGGGTGCTAGTCTTGCAATCAACTAATAAAATAAGAGATTATGTACAACAAGTTTGTGAACAAATAAGATGGAAAAGGGCACATGGTATTATATCAAAAGAAATAGAAGACCATATTATTGATCAAAAGAACGACTATGTATATAATGGGGTTCATGAGGACTTAGCCATAGAAAAAGCAATATTAGAAATGGGAGATCCTATCCAGATAGGTACAGATTTAGATAGTATTTATAGACCAAATCCAGAATGGAGACTAATTATATTAACTAGCCTGATGATTATACTAGGCGTAGTTATAAGAAGCTTTATTACATATGATTATCAAATGCCTTGGAAATTAACAAATAGTATAGTTTCCATAATTATAGGCACTGGATTTATGATTATGGCATATTTTTTAGATTATAGTATTATTGGTAAAAACTCTAGAAACATATACTATGCTTTAATTATTTTAACCATATTAGTTCTTTTCAGAGGTCCTATGCTACATGGGCAAAATTATTATGTGAAGTATATTATGTTGTTATTTCCAACAATCTTTGCAGTCATAGTATATAGTCTAAGAAATAAAGGTTATATGGGAATAATACAAAGTGGATTATACTTTGTTCTACCTGCAATAATATGTTTATACATTACAAGTTTTTCAAGTCTGATTATGTATTCATTGACTTGTCTTATAATATTAACTTATGCAATTGCAAAAGGATGGTTTAATATTGAAAAACTAAAGGGGTTAGCTTTAGTTTATATACCAGTTACTTTGGTCTCCATAACATCAATAGCTTTATTGATAGTTGAAAATTCATACAAGTTAGATAGACTTAAAGTTGCATTTAATCCATATAGTGATTCTATGAATATGGGATGGATGGCTACTGTCACAAGAGACATATTAAAAAACGCAAAATTAATAGGAGAGAATAGATATGTTTCAAGTATTGAAACTTTATTACCATCTGTAGATACAGATTATATATTGACCTATCTAATTGAAAAAGTAGGTTGGATATCATTTATAGTAATAATAGCTGTTATAGCTGCATTTATTATTCGTTCCCTTATAGTAAGTTCCCAGCAAAAAGGAGTATTAAGTAGTTTAATATCTCTTTCTGTAATAGTTACTTTTACTATGCAAGTTGTATTTTATGTAGTGCACAACTTAGGATTTCAATTATTTGATCCATTTATATTACCATTACTGTCATATAGTAGAATAGGGACTATAATAAATATGCTCTTAATTGGACTCATGTTATCAGCATATAAATCTAGTGCTTTATATAAAAATGAAGACAGATTAATAAAAAGCTCAAATGGTAAGTTATTCCAATTTGAAGAAGGAAGAATAATAATAGATTTAAATAAATAGTGAAAAATATTAAAAAGATGCACAAAGGGAACCGGTACCTTTGTGCATTTTTGCATTACTTATAATTAATTTTAGATTTATGATAGATTTCTATAATTGTTTACGTAGTATATAGTGAAGGCCTTAATAATTATGCAGATCTGAATAAGGAGGTGGTATGATTGATTATAAATGAAGATAATTTTATCCTGGAGATGAAGAAAGGAAATCAGAAAGCTCTTGTATATGTAATAGATAATTATGGATGGATACTAAAGACTGTAATTAAAAAGCATTTATTCTATCTTCCTAGCTATTATGACGAAGTGATGAATGATTGTCTGCTTTCAATATGGGAGAATATAAATAGTTATGATTCGGAAAAATCTAGTTTTAAGAATTGGGTTGGCAGCATAGCCAAATACAAATCTATAGACTATATAAGGAAATATCTTAAGGACAGAGAAAATAGAAATATAGAAGATATGGTTATTGTAGCTGAAGATAGTCCCTTAAAGGAAATTTTAAAAAATGAAGTCAATGAAGAAACTGAGCAGATGCTTATGAATTTATCAGAAGAAGACAGAAAGATTTTCAAAATGCTTTATTTTGAACAGATGTCTATGGATGAAATATCGGAAGAAACCGGTCATACCAAACCTGTACTCTATAACCGACTTTCTAGAGGAAGAAATAAAATCAGAGATTCAATTAATATTGAAGGAGGGCATACAAAATGAAAAAGTTATATGAAGTATTAAATGATACAAAATTCAATATAGAAGATTATAATAAAGAGGAGCTAACAGACATGGAAAAGAAAAAACTTTATAAAGTTTTAGATGAAAAAAATAGAAAGAATAGATTTGGTAGGAAATTCATAAATATAGCTGCTTTAGTTGCAATTATGATAACGGGAGTAGTTTTTGCTACAGGAAGGATGAACCTAGATATACTAGAACCTGAAGCTGATGAGATTGCCAGATATAATATAACAATGGAAACAGAAGGTATAGAATTAAGCAAAGAAACAATTGAAGGCTTGTTAAGTTTTGCTCGGGATATCAATGATACTTTTGAGGGAATGCTAGGACAAGAGTATATAAGGAAAGCAGAAAGCTATGATGAATTGGAAGAATACCTAGGTGTTAAATTCCTTCAAAGTCCTATATTAAACACAACTTTCAATCCATTTGCCTTAATGTATCCAAGTTATGAAGGAGGAAAAGGAATAATTATTAACTCCACTAAGGAAGGGGATAAACTTTTATCAGTAACAATTTTTTCACCCCATAGAATACCAAAAACTGATGGAAGTGTATCTCTTACAGCTTCACTTAGAACACCTGAAGCCAAGAAATTGTGGGGGGATTATGAAATAAAAGTAGGACACTTTGATCCTGAAGACATGAGTAAAAGAAATGTAACAGAAGAAGATTATATTACAAAATCAGGAATAAGTGCTAAAATCATACACATTGGAGAAACTGATAGGTACACTGCTTACTTTGAAGAAGATTCTATTGTATATTCTCTGGAAAGTTCCTATTTAGGCCAACAGTTAGAATCTAAAGAATTATTAATTGAAGTATTGGAATCCTTTGAGAGATAATTTCTGAAAAAAATAAATTAAATAGTATATCAAGTAAAAATAGTTGGTAACTCATGTTACCGACTATTTTTTTTGTTTATAGTATTATAGAGTGTAGAGTTTAAAATATGCTAGGAGGAAAGATATGAATAAATATTTCAGTATAAAAGATAAAGTATATGACATAACGGAAAAATATCCTGAAACTATAGATATATTTGTAGCAAATGGTTTTGAACAATTAGGTGATTTAACCATGAGAAAGATAATGGGAAAGACAATTTCTCTAGAAATGGCACTAATGAGTAAAAGGTTAAATGTAGATTTATTTTCAGATAAATTAGTAGAAGCAATTGAACAAGCTAGAGTATCAGTAGATAGTTCATTAATAGTACCAGAAAAAACAACAGGCGGAGACATTAAGATTGAAGGTATCTTGCCCTGTCCAGTAAGAATACCACTTTTAGAAGGATTTAATACTTGGATGGATGAGCATAAAGACGATTTTGATTTTAAAGTAGACTATGAATTAAAATCAGCAAATCTTGGAGTAGACTGGATCCAAGAAAGAATCCAATCTGATAATGAGGACAGCCTATCAGACTTATTTATGTCAGCAGGATTTGATCTATTTTTTGATAAGGCCTTAATGGGTAAATTCAAAAGCCGTGGTGTTTTTGAAGACAATTCAGGGCTTGAAAAGTTAAACTCAGATTTTGACAATGAAACTATAGATTTAAAAGATCCACAAAGGCAATATTCAATAATTGGAGTAGTACCTGCAGTATTAATGGTAAATATAGAAGAGTTAAATGGTAGGGAAATGCCTACATCATGGGCAGATTTATTAAAGCCGGAATTTGAAGATTCAGTATCCTTACCAATGAGGGACTTTGACCTGTTTAATGCAATATTATTAAATATTTATAAAGTTCATGGAGAAGATGGAGTTAGAAAACTTGGTAAGTCATTACTTAGAAGTATGTCACCAGCAGAAATGCTAAAGTCCCATATTAAAAAATCAGATTCAGGAAAGCCAACAGTCACTATAATGCCCTACTTTTTCAGTAAAATGGTAAGTGGTACTGGAGTAATGAGACCAGTATGGCCAAGTGATGGAGCTATTATTAGTCCAATATTCTTATTGGCTAAGCGATCCACCAAAGAAATGACCAAGCCTTTTGTAGACTTTTTCTTTTCAAGGGAAGTTGGAGAGATACTATCTACAAACGGAAAGTTTCCATCTACAAATCCTGAAATAGACAACCAACTGACAGAAGATCAAAAGTTTATGTGGCTAGGTTGGGATTTCATAAACAGTAATGATATAGGTAGTTTAATAAGAAAATGTGAAAAATTATTCCATGAAGGAATATAGGAGGTAAAGAGATGAATTTAGTAATAGTATCTGGGCCCCCATCATCAGGGAAGACCAGTATAATATTAAAAACCATAGATGCACTAAAGGGAAGAGATGTAGCTGTAGGAGTAGTAAAATTTGACTGTCTCTATACAGATGATGATATATTATATGAAAAAGCAGGAATACCCGTAAGAAAAGGATTATCTGGAGCCTTATGTCCAGATCACTTTTTTGCTTCAAATATTGAAGAAGTAGTTCAATGGGGAAGAAAGAATAATTTAGATCTTTTAATCACAGAATC
>CAYZDC010000063.1:0-5113 GCA_964477045.1 uncultured Tissierellaceae bacterium
TATTATATTGAGAGTAGACAAGGCGGAGGTGGGTATATAAGAATTACCAAAGTAAATATTGATTCCTATGAAGACATAAATCATATAATCTTAAATACTATAGGGGATTCGATTACCCAAAATAAATCTTATCATATTATAGAGAGTTTAGTAGAAGCAGATATTATTTCTGTAAGAGAAAGTGAAATAATGAAATCGGCTATTTCTGATAGCTCTTTATCCTGTGAAAGTAGTTACAAAAATATATTACGGGCAGATATTTTAAAAAATATGCTGCTGATTTTAGTTAAATAGGAGGGTTAAACATGTTGTGTGAATCTTGTGGTAAAAATCAAGCTTCAATACATTATACAAAATTTAAAAATGGAGAAATCAAAGAGCATCATTTATGCACAGATTGCACATCAAACTTTTCTGATATGGATTTTGACACGTCATTATTTTTCAATAAGTTCTTTACTGGATTAATTGATAATATAGACGAAATAGGTGAGGGAAACATAGATATACAATGTCCTGAATGTGGACTTAGCTATAAAAAATTTAGAGCCAACGGAAAGTTTGGGTGCAGCAAATGTTATGAGACTTTTGAAGGTCAATTGAATTCATTGGTTAGAGGACTCCATGGGCACAATACTCATAGAGGAAAAATACCCAAAAGATCCAATATTAAAATATTTTTAAGAAGAGAAACCGATAAGTTAAGGATTGATTTAGAAGAGGCTATAAAAAGAGAAGAATTTGAGAAGGCAGCTACTATAAGAGATGAAATAAAAACCCTTAATATGAAACTCGAAGAGCAGGGGGAGTGATTATAATGACCAAATGGTTAGAAGGTCCAGCAACAGATCTAGATGTAGTTATTAGTACTAGAGTAAGGGTTGCTAGGAATTTAGAACATTATAAATTTCCAGATTTAATGACAGTAGAGGAATCAGACGATTTAACTGATGAAATATTAAATGCTATAAAGAATTCAGATGAAGATGAAAATTATAGATTTATAAGAATAAGAGATTTAAACCCTAGGGAACGCTTGGTATTTATAGAAGAGCATTTAATAAGCCCAGGGTTAATACAAAATTTAGATAAAAGCAGCTTTTTAATCAGAAATGATGAAAGAGCTACTATAATGATAAATGAAGAAGATCATATTCGAATACAAACCCTGTTTTCTGGATTGAAATTATTGGAAGGCTGGGAATTATGTTCACAAATAGATGACAACTTGGAGCAAAAGATAGATTATGCATTTGATGAAAAACTTGGATTTTTAACATCCTGTCCTACTAATGTAGGAACTGGTTTAAGAGCCTCTGTTATGGTTCACTTACCTTGTTTGTCTATGACAGGGCATATTAATACTATAATTGAGGCCCTAAGAAAAGTAGGTCTTACAGTAAGAGGTTTATATGGGGAAGGGTCTGAGGCACTAGGTAATTTATACCAGATATCAAACCAGATAACCTTAGGTGAATCTGAAGAAGAAATCATAAAGAAACTTAATAAAGTAATTACTCAAATCGTAGCAAGAGAAAGAAATACCAGAAGATATTTATTAGAAACAAAGAAATTAGAATTAGAAGATAAAATCTATAGATCTTTGGGTATACTAACCCATAGTAGACTTATGAGTTCTAAAGAAGCTATGAATCACCTATCTAATATTAAGTTAGGATGGGATATTAACCTAATACAAAATGATAAATTCAAGGAAATAGTAAAGTTAATGATAGATATACAACCTGCTAATATTCAAAAAACATTAGAAAAAGATATGCCTAGTGGGGAAAGAGACAATGCAAGGGCAGAAATTATTAGAACATTTATAGAAAACATGGAGGAATGATAATATGGCAATGTTTGGAAGGTTTACAGAAAAGGCACAAAAGGTTATTTTGTTATCTCAAGAAGAGGCTAAAACATTAAAACATAATTATGTAGGAACAGAGCATGTTTTATTAGGTATAGTAGCAGAAGGTGAAGGTGTAGGTGCTTTAGCATTAAAAGAACATGGGGTAACACTGGAAAAAACTAGAAACGAAGTTATAAAGGCTATTGGCCAAGGGGACCAGGAATTAGAATTAGTAGGTTTCACCCCTAGGACTAAGAGACTGTTTGAATTGTCATTTTTAGAAGCAAGAAATCTAGGACACAATTATGTAGGTACTGAACACTTACTATTAGGTTTATTAGCAGAAGGTGAAGGAGTAGCTATAGTTATCTTGAAAAAGCTTGGAGTAGATATAGAAAAATTAAAAGAAAAAGTTCTAAGTATGATTGGAGATTCAACACAAAAAGGAAACGCAGCAAGTGAAGTAGTTAATCAAGATACTCCAAATTTAAATAAGTATACTATAGATTTAAATCAATTAGCAGAAGATGGAGGAATAGACCCTGTTATTGGTAGGGCAAAAGAAATTGAAAGAGTAATTCAAATATTAAGCAGGAGAACTAAAAACAACCCAGTCTTAATTGGTGAACCTGGCGTAGGTAAAACTGCCATAGCTGAAGGATTGGCTCAAAAAATAATTGAAGGCAATGTTCCTGATATAATAAAAGATAAGAGAATAATTACTCTTGATTTACCTGGTATGATAGCTGGGGCAAAGTATAGAGGAGAATTCGAAGATCGTTTAAAAGGAGTTATGAAAGAATTAAAAGAGCAAGGAGATATTATACTATTTATAGATGAAATCCATACAATTGTAGGGGCGGGTGCAGCTGAAGGAGCTGTAGATGCTGCTAATATTTTAAAACCAGTCCTAACTAGGGGAGAATTACAAATTGTAGGAGCAACTACCATTGATGAATATAGAAAGTATATTGAAAAAGACACAGCTTTAGAGAGAAGACTACAAACAATTATGGTTGAAGAACCAAATATGGAAGATGCTATTAAAATATTAGAAGGATTAAGAGACAAGTATGAGGCTCATCATAGAGTTAAAATTACTGATGAAGCCATAGTAGCAGCAGTAGAACTATCTAGTAGATATATTAATGATAGGTTTTTACCAGATAAAGCAATTGACTTAATAGATGAAGCTGCATCTATGATTAGAGTTAATGCCTATGTAGCACCATCAGAGTTAAAAACCTTAGAAGAAAAATTAGAAGAATTACAGCAAGAAAAAGAAGAAGCTATTAATACACAAAATTATGAGAAAGCAGCTAGTCTACGAGACAAGGAGAAACAAATAAAAGAAGAATTATCTAGTAATAAGGTAAAATGGGAACATGAAAAACAGACTACTAATATGATTGTAGGCTATGATGAAATAGCGAAAATAGTATCAAATTGGTCTGGAGTTCCTGTAAGTAGAATGACTACTGAAGAATCTGAAAGATTATTGAATTTAGAGAAAATATTGCACCAAAGAGTGGTGGGACAAGTGCCTGCAGTTAATGCAGTTTCTAACGCAGTTAGAAGAGCCAGGGTAGGACTTAAGGACCCTAACAGACCAATAGGTAGCTTTATATTTGTTGGACCTACTGGTGTAGGTAAAACCTATTTAGCCAAGGCTTTAGCAGAAGCATTGTTTGGTGATGAAGATGCAATGATTAGAATAGACATGAGTGAATATATGGAAAAGCACTCTGTATCTAGACTTGTAGGTTCACCACCAGGATATATAGGTTATGATGAAGGTGGACAATTAACTGAAGCAGTTAGGAGAAAACCATATTCTGTAATACTTTTTGATGAGATTGAAAAAGCTCATCCAGATGTATTTAATATGTTGTTACAAATCTTAGATGATGGAAGATTAACAGATTCTAAAGGGAAAACTGTAGATTTTAAAAACACTGTTGTAATAATGACTTCTAATGTTGGGGCCAATGCTATTAAAAAACAAAATGTGTTAGGGTTCTCAGTATCAACTGGAGAAACAAAAGAAGAGTATGAGAGAATGAAAGAAATCATTACTGAAGAATTAAAAAGAACCTTTAGGCCAGAATTCTTAAATAGATTAGATGAAGTAATTGTATTCCATTCCTTAGAAGAGTCTCAAATAAAGGATATTTTAGACATTATGATAAAAGACTTAGAAAAGAGATTAGCTAAAATGGATATTCATATTAAAGTAACTGAGGCCACCAGGGATCATATTGCTAAGGAAGGCTTCGATGCTGTATATGGTGCTCGTCCTTTAGAAAGAACTATAAGAAAAATGATAGAAGATCAATTAGCAGAAGAGATTTTATCTGGAACTGTAAATAAAGATGATGAAATAGTTATTGACTATGAGGGAGATCATTTAGTATTTAATAAAGGTCTGTAGTTATCTACAGACTTTACATATTAGGAGGAGCCTATGAAAAAGAAGACGGTTTTTATTTGCAGTAATTGTAGCTACGAAAGTATTGGATATATGGGCAAATGTCCAGAATGCAATACTTGGAATTCATTGGTAGAAACTGTACAAGTGGATAGAAAAGTTTCTAAAAATGCTTCTAATACACTTGGAATTAAGAAAAGCGTTAAAAGATTATTTGAAGTAGAGTCTACCAATAGCGATAGGATTGTAACTAATATTAGTGAGTTTAATAGGGTCATGGGCGGTGGAATAGTCAAAGACTCCGTTACTATATTATCTGCAAAACCTGGAGCTGGAAAATCTACCTTATTATTACAGGTAGCTAATGACTTGGCTATAATGGGCTATAAAGTATTATATGCATCAGGAGAAGAGTCTGAGTCTCAGATTAAATCAAGAGCCGATAGGATAATCAAGAATATTCACTCTAAGGTCTGGGTTGTCTCAGACAATAGTATGGATAATATTATTCAAACTATTAGTGATATAGATGCAGATATAATTATTGTAGATAGTATTCAAACCTTTATATTAGATGCTTTTCCTAATTCTAGGGCAGGTTCCCCAACACAAACCATGGAATGTGCTTATGAATTGGTTCAACAAGCAAAAAACTCAAATAGACCTCGGGCAGTTTTTATGGTAGGGCAGATGACTAAAGAAGATGAACTTGCTGGCCTTAGGGCCTTAGAGCATTTAGTGGATGCAGTTTTAATAATTGAAGGAGAAAGTGGGGAAGAGTTACGAGCACTTTTAACAACTAAAAATAGGTATGGTTCAACGGGAGAGAT
>CAYZDC010000063.1:5123-9794 GCA_964477045.1 uncultured Tissierellaceae bacterium
TTTTTAATATGACTGAAGAAGGAATGTTGTCTATAGATAATCCATCAGAGTATTTTATGACCCATAGAGAAGACAATAATTTGGTTTCCGGAAGTTCCATAACTGTTGTTAGAGAAGGAACAAGACCTATTATATTGGAAATAGAATCCCTAGTATCTGACAGTTTTACTCCATATCCTTCTAGAATAGGGGAATGTATGAGAAGAGAACATTTAAATACACTTATTTCTATTTTAGAACAAAGAGGTGGGGTAAAATTATATGATAAAAATGTAGTAATAAAAACAACCGGTGGGATTAAATTAAAAGAGCAATCTTCAAACCTGGCTATTATTATGAGTATAGCATCTTCTGTTTTTCAGTCCCCTCTTCCCAATGATATAGTATTTATTTCGGATATTGGATTAACGGGAGAATTGAAAAAAGTTCCATCACTGGAAGCTAGAATAAGGGAAGTTGATAGGATGGGATTTTCAAAAGCATATATTGCACCTATAAAAGGCAAGATGATAAAAACAAATAATCTGGAATTAATTCAAAAACAAAGATTAAAGGATGTAATTGCAGATTTAATTAAGTAATATAATAAGCTAGGATAGTGTTATCCTAGCTTTTCTCTATTTCAAACTATAAATTCCAAGAGTTTTAATTCGATTATATTCTTTTAACAATATACTGGAAAGATCTAAATCTAAAGCATTTGCTAATGCTGCTAAATAAAATAAATAAGACCCTATTTCTTCTTCTATAATATCTTTGCAATTTGGACATACATGACCTTTAACATGATTATCGACTTTATCTATCATGCTTTCAAAAGATTCACTTCCAAAATCTTGTTTTTGTGCATCTATTGAGATACACCCACAAGAGGTAACAGACTTTATAACAGAACGATTAATTCTTGCACTGAATTCATCTAGTTTGGTCATGGTATCTAGAATACTTCTATGCCTAACGAGAACTTCAGAGACTTGCTCTTGAAAATCATTTAAACCTGGATCTCTATTATCAATATTGTTATTACTATCCATATTCTCCACTCCTAACAAAATTTAGCTGCTTATCTAATTATACTTTTGTAGACAAGCAATTGTCAAATTTTTCTCTATAAATATTTTTATGTTTTTGATAATTATCAGTTGACAAGGGAAAAGAGAATATGATAATATATAAGCTTTACTTTTAGGCTGAAATATAGTATAATTAAGGGGTACAATGTCTAGAGGGAGGTTGTTGTTAAATGTTTAACATTGGAGATATGATAGTTTATCCTATGCATGGTGCTGGAATAATAGAAGCTATTGAAGAAAAAGAAATTCTTGGTGAAAAACGCAAGTACTTTATTATGAAAATGCCTATTGGAGACATGAAGGCTATGGTTCCCATAGATAATGTTGACGATGTAGGTGTTAGAGAAATTATTGACTTAGAAGAAATGGACAGAGTTTTGGACATACTTAAGGGAAGCAAAACCAGTATGCCACAAAACTGGAACCGTCGATACAGAATTAATATGGACAAAATTAAATCTGGAGATATTTTCGAGATTGCTGCAGTAGTTAGAAACTTAATGTTACTAGATATGTTAAAAGGACTTTCAACCGGAGAACGAAAGATGTTAAGTAATTCCAAGCAAATGCTGGTATCAGAAATGGTTTTGGTACTTGATATCACAATAGAAGAAGTAGATGAAATGATATTAGAAGCCATAAATATTAGTGAGGCAAATAGCATTGAAGAAGAGGAAGAGGCCTTAAGATTAGAAGAAGAAGAGGAAGAAGAAGCATTAAGATTAGAAGAGGAAGAAGATGAAGATGAGGAAGAAGATTAAACCAATTAAAATAATATAAGTTTATATTTATTTTAATTGGTAATAAATATAATAGGAGGTGATACTATGTTAAACAAAATCTTTAAAGTTGTTATAGGTTTGTTAGGTGTTTTATTGGGTTTTGGAATAGTAACTATTTTAAAATCACAAGAAATACTTAACATTCCTAATACTGGCTGGCTCAATATTGTTATATTTACTGGTGTTTCATTGTTATTTGGACTTATATTTTTTTCTTTATCCCCTAAAATTATAAAAAGAGTAAAAGGTGTTGTTTTGTTAATTGAAACCGAAACACAAAATATACCAACTTCGGACATTGCCCTAGGGTCTGTTGGCCTTATTGTTGGACTAATTATAGCTTATTTAGTAAGTCAACCCCTTTATAAGTTAGAAGTTGCATATTTAGGTGTTGGTGTTTCAATAGTACTTTATGGAATTCTAGGATACTTTGGAATTAAGTTGGCTACTAGAAATAGGGAGGACATAGCTAGTGCACTAGGGAATTTTAGTAACAACAGAAGGGATACTAAAAATAAAGGAAAAAACAATTATAAATCCTGCCCCAAAATTTTAGATACATCTGTAATTATAGATGGTAGGATAGCTGATATATGTAAAACTGGCTTTATAGAAGGACCCCTAATCATCCCTGAGTTTGTATTAGAAGAATTACAACACATTGCAGATTCTTCAGATGGGTTGAAGAGAAATAGAGGTAGAAGAGGGTTAGATATTTTAAATAGGATTCAAAAGGAATTAGATATAGAAATTATAATACATGATAAAAAATTTGAAGATGTTCAAGAAGTAGATTCAAAATTATTAAAACTAACCCAATTTCTAAAAGGGAAAATAATAACCAATGATTATAACCTTAATAAAGTAGCGGAAGTTCAAGGAATTGATGTATTAAATATAAATGATTTAGCCAATGCAGTTAAACCTGTAGTTTTACCTGGAGAAGAAATGATAGTTCAAGTAGTTAGAGATGGAAAAGAGTCTGGACAGGGCTTAGCATATTTAGACGATGGTACTATGATAGTAGTTGAATCAGGTAGAAAGTTTATAAATGAAACCATAGACGTGGTAGTAACAAGTGTGCTCCAAACTTCTGCAGGCAGAATGATATTTGCCAAGCCAAAATCTTTAATAGATAAAGCTGGTTAAGATCCTTAGGGATCTTTTTCTTTGGGAAAATTCAATCTAAAAACATTTGTGTTTAAATTTTCCTTAGATATGATATAATAGCTAAAGAGGTGAAGAGTATGTATAATGATTATCATGTTTCAGTAATAATTGCTGCAGCTGGTATGAGCAATAGAATGGGAAGCAAAATCAACAAGCAATTTATTGCTATAGATAATAAACCCATACTAGCCCACACAATTGGAAAATTTGAAGAATGTAAATATATAGATGATATAATAGTAGTATGTAAAGAAGAAGAAGTAGAATATTGTAGAAAAGAGATAGTAAGAAAATATGGTTTCAAGAAAGTTACCTCTATTATTAGAGGGGGCAAGGAAAGACAAGATTCCATATATAATGCTCTTTTAGCTTTAAATGAAAATACAGATATAGTCCTTACACATGATGGGGCTAGACCTTTTGTAAAAGTTGAAAGTATAGAAGATGGAATAAAAGGCGTAGTAGAATATGGTGCTTGTGTAATAGGAGTTCCAGTTACTGATACCATAAAGGTTATTAGTGATTCTAAAGAAGTCAGCTATACACCTAAAAGATCCCTACTTTGGGCTGCACAAACCCCACAATGCTTTTGGAGTCATTTAATAAAAGATGCATATGAAAAGGCAAAAGAAGAAGATTTCTTGTGTACAGATGATAGCTCTTTAGTAGAAAGAATTAATCAACCTATAAAAATGATAATGGGTAGCTATGATAATATTAAAATTACAACTCCAGAAGATTTAATATTTGCAGACTGCTTAGCAAAAGATATGGGCAATGTTTTTTTGCGAAGAGAATTTCATACAAGGTAGGTTATTATTGTGAGAATTGGATTTGGATATGATGTACACAGATTAGTTCAAAATAGAAAATTGATTTTAGGTGGGGTGCATATTCCATATGAACTGGGTCTTTTAGGGCACTCGGATGCAGATGTGTTAGTACATTCTATTATGGACTCAATACTAGGAGCCCTTGCCCTTGGAGATATAGGCAAGTTGTTTCCAGATACAGATATGCAATATAAAGATATATCAAGCTTGGTTTTACTTGAAAGAGTTTATGAAGCTATGAGTGAAATAGGATATACTATTGGTAATATTGATTCAACAATAGCTGCAGAAAAACCTAAATTAGCACCCTATATAGATGAAATGAGGAATGTTATAAGTAAAGTATTGCATACTTCTATAGACAATATAAATGTAAAGGCAACTACAACTGAAAAACTTGGCTTTGTAGGAGAAGAACAAGGAATGTCATCATATAGCGTGTGCTTGCTAAAAGGAAAATAATTGACAAATATAAATTTATTTAGTAATATATGTAAAAGCAATGATTAAGAAATAGTACTTATTAAAGGTCTAAGAGAGGAAGTCACAAGGTGGAAGACTTCTGGCCCCCTTAATAAGGAACCAGTCTTATAGCATTTAAGTGGAAGATAAGTATACTTAAACGTTGGTCACGTTATAACTATTGAGTGAACCTAATTAGGTTTATTAGAGTGGTACCGCGGAATTTAACCTTTCGTCTCTTGTTTGAGATGAAAGGTTTTTGTTTTTTGGTTTTAATCTTTTAATTGTGCATTGTAAATTGTGAATTGTGAATTAAAAAAAGGAGTGATTTTATGAAAATGTCAAAGATGT
>CAYZDC010000064.1:0-9707 GCA_964477045.1 uncultured Tissierellaceae bacterium
GCACCTAAAATAAATTTAACCATGACCAGTCACCTAACCTTTCATTATTTTTAAAGTCTATTTAAACAGCATTTTAATTAGAAATTTAAATTTTTAATTGCTTTCCCATTTAAATAATTAAAAAGCTTTCCTTGGAAAGACTGCCTTATTACCATTTCCCTTACAATTTCATCTCTTATTTTCCACCAAGACTGATTCCAGTTTACAAATAATGCGTTTTCTTCTGGTGCTCTTCCTATGATTCTCTGAATAACTATTTTTGGATCTAAATATTCTAAAAAGGTAATAACCCTTTCTTTATAATCATCTTTTGAAATTAAATGAATTTCTCCATTTTTGAATTGTTCACCCATTATTGTTCCTTCCACTATATATAATGCATGTAATTTTACTTCATCCACTTCTAAAGAAGATAATACTTTAGCATTTTCAATGGTATCATAAATATTATCCCAGGGTAGGTTCAATATAAGGTGAGTACATATTCTTAGGCCATATTTTTTAATCCGAAGCACTGCATCAATAAATTCAGCTAAACTATGCCCTCTATTAATTTTCATTAAGCTATGATAGTTAACTGTTTGCAAGCCTAATTCTAAAGTTATTTCAATGTTATATAAATCTTTTACCTCTTTAAGAAATTCTAAATATAAATCATTTATACTATCCGGTCTTGTAGAAATAGCTATTCCAACTACATCTTCTATAATAGCTTCATTAACATAATACTTAAAATCATCTAATGACATATATGTATTAGAAAATTTTTGAAAATAAGCTATAAACTTTTTTGCATTGTACTTTTTACCTATATAGTCCTTATTCTTCAACAATTGTTCTTTTACACTAAGGCAATTTGGTTGGTTTTCAAAACTCCCTCCCTCTTCACCACAAAAAGTGCAACCCCCAGTGCTCAATGTACCATCTCTATTTGGACAAGTTATAGGTAAATTTATTGGTAACTTATATACCTTTTCTCCATACTTATTCACTAAATAATTGGAATAAGTATTATACACTTGTATCGGATTCATTTATTACACCTCAGGATCAATATTATAAATTACAAAGAAAGTACTCTGCATAGGCAAAGTACTCCTGTATTTATTTTTTAATCGTTACCTAATTCTTCATCTTCTTCAAATTCTTCGTCTTCATCGAATTCAATCTCTTCTAAATCTTCATCAGAATACAAAGCATAAAAAGCTTCTGAAATTAAATCAAACTCATCTTCATCCTCAATAGGTAAAAGGTCGAATTCTTCATCTTCTAACTCCACATACTCATAAAGCAATACTTCTTCTTCCTCTAAAGGTAAAAGAGCTATATATTCTTTATCTTCAACTTCAAATATTCCTAATACTTCACACTCTAATTCACTATCATCATCTAAGGTTAAATATATAACTTCCATTTCTTCATGATCATGGTCACAATTTTCATCATGAACATGTAGGTCTTTATTTTTATCATTCATATTATTCATCCTCCTCTTAAAATATTTACAATATACAACTATAATACCCTATTTAAACAAGGATGTACATATTATTTGCAAAATTAATTAAATAAAATCTTTCTTCTCCTATTATATCATGATTCTTAGTTTCTAATCAATGATTCCAATCCTACAGGTTTATATAATACACAGCCAAAAATATCCACTATTTTTAAATATAATTCCTTTTTTATAAAATCACTATTGATTATAAACTCTAAATCATTGCCTATACTATAGCTAATAGTTGATCTATACACTTCTTGCAGTTTTATTTCTGTATTATTATACGGCTTATTAATTAGTGAAATAGATTCTATGAATGACAAACTATCTTCTGATAATATATTTTGTGCTAATTCCATATGACCTTTACTCATCTTAAAACTTTTTAAATCTAATATATATTCTTTTAATTTTACTTTTAATATAAATTTTTCTTCACCTTTAATAAGCTCCCATTTATCTATAATTATTTGACTTTTTAAAAATTCCTTTTCTTCACTATAAGTTGTATAACCTAAGCATTTATTTTCATCTAATCTTTTCCTTATGGTTAGGCCAGATATTATACTATTATCTGATAATATCCATTGTCGCTTGTTTTTTTCTGCTACTAAGGCTGTGGTTCCACTTCCCGCAAAAAAATCTGCAATTATTGAATTTTCATTACTAGAAGCATTTATTATTCTGTCCAGAAGTTTTTCTGGTTTTTGTGTAGCATAATTTACTCTCTCACTTGAAGTCCTTCCTACCATGTCTATATTCCATACATCCTTTAAATTAACTAAAGTATGCCAGCCTATATGATCTTTATACTCTTCTACATTCTTAAATCCATAAGGTTTAAGTCCTCTATTATAAGATTTTTCTTTTTGAGGGTTAAAAATATATTCTTTGGTTTTAGTATACACAAGTATATTGTCATGCTTTCTACTAAAATGTTTTTTACTGCTACCTCCAGATTTATAAGCCCAAATAATTTCGTTTAAAAAGATGCCTTCCTCAAATATATAATCCATAATAATCTTAACATAATGAACAGTTCTAAAATCTAAATGAATATAAATTGTACCAATATCGGATAATAAGTCTCTCATCAAAATCAATCTTACAGTTAGCATTTCTAAATATTCTTTTAAACCTTCTTCCCAAATATCATTATAGGCTAAATATTTAATTGTTTCCTTCTTGCCCTTATATAAGAACTGGATTCTACTTTTATAATCTACCATGGTTAGAAAAGGAGGATCAATGTAAATTAAATCAATGGCTCCTTTAAAACCCGAATTAAGTAGATCTTTTATTGCTTTAATATTATCTGATTGATAGAATCTATTATTTCTTTTAAAATTTTTTTCTCCCTTTTCTTCTATAAAACTTGTCTTTAAAGAATCCTCTTTAATAATCTTTGCCTTAGCCATAGAATCTATAACAATATCAGGCAATAGATTTATTATATGCTTTTCTAACATAGGTATCCTCCTAGGGTTCATTATTCCAGAATATAATACCCAACTTATATATTCTCCCATTTTATATATTCATTTAGTAAATGGACTAACTTTATAAAATAAGACTTCTCTAATTCAGTAAATCTACCCTTTAAAGGACTATCTAAATCTAATACACCAAATACTTTATCTTCTTTAATAATAGGTATTACAAGCTCAGACTGAGATGCATCATCACAAGCTATATGTCCTGGGAACAAATTTACATCAGCTACTAGTTGAACTTCTTTTGTTTCTACTGCACTTCCACAAACCCCTTTACCGATAGCTATTGTATTGCAGGCTGGTAAGCCTTGAAATGGTCCCAAAACTAACTTATCTTCTCTTAGTATATAAAAGCCTGCCCAATTTAAATCATCAACACAAGCCTTGATTATGCCTGTTACATTTGAAATATTGGCTAAATCATTTTTTTCTGAACTTAATTGCCCTTTAACTAATATTATCATATATTTCAATCTTTCTTCTTCTGTCATATTTTTTATCCCTTTTAATTTAAACATATTTACCTCCTTGTATTATTATAGCTAATGATGGAAACAAAAGTATAATCTTCTTATTAATAATAGCATATATATAATTATTAAGAAATAGTAAGACTGACCTATTTAGTAATAAGTCAGCCTTTCATATACTATGATACTTTTTAAATAATTATATTTTCTTGTTGTCCTTTTTCCCAATTTGTAATATTATCCACTGTAATTTCTGCTCTTCTTACCATTGCTTCTTCAGTGGCAAAGCCTACATGTGGTGCTAATACTGTATTAGGAGCATCCAGCAAAGGATAATCCATAGGTATTGGTGGTTCCATATCGAATACGTCAATACCAGCTCCAGCTATTACACCATCTTCTAAGGCTTTAGCTAAAGCATTATTGTCAACTATTGGACCTCGAGCTGCATTTATTAAAAAAGCTGTAGGTTTCATAAGGCCCAATTTTTCTTTGCTTATTAGATTCTTTGTACTACTTGTAAGTGGCATATGAATTGTTACTATATCACTTATTTCTAATACTTCATCTAAAGTTAAATACTTTACCCCTTTATTTTCCAAATCTATATTTTCACTTCTATTGTAAGCTATTACATTACAGCCAAAAGCTAAACCAATCTCAGCTACTACACTTCCTATCTGGCCAGTACCTAAAACCCCTAGAGTTCTTCCCTTTAAGTCCAACTGACTATACCCAGATTTAGTTCCACCTTCTCTTACAACATCATCTAATACTACAATATTACGAAGCAAAGAAATCATTAGACCAAAGGCTAATTCAGCTACTGAATTATTGCTATAGCCAGCAGCATTTGACACTTTTATACCCTTTTCTTTACACATATCTAAATCTACATGATCTACTCCAGTAAATGCAACTGCAATATATTTTAATTTCTCTGCAGAATTTATGACTTCACCACTTAGGGGCATATTTGCTATTACTAAAACATCTGCATCCTTAACCCGAGATTTTAAAGCTTCATCATTTACCTTATCCTCATATATAACTAATTCATGGCCATTATCTACTAAGGGCTTAATTACTTTAGTCAGTTCCTCCGTACTAATACTTAATGGTTCTAATATTACAATTTTCATATTATTTCCTCCTTTTATGCATTCATATCAATATGACAGTATCCACCTGGATTCTTCTTTAAATAATTTTGATGATAGTCTTCTGCTTCATAATATACCTTTAAAGGTAATATTTCTGTAACTATAGGACTATCATACTTTTCTTGTTGTTGAAGTAAGGTTTTATTAATGACGGCCAAATCTGATTCATCAGTATAATATATACCTGTTCTATATTGATTTCCAATGTCTCCACCTTGTCTATTTAGTAAGGTAGGATTAATAATCTTCCAAAATCTATTCAATAATTCTTCTAAAGGTAATATATTTTCATCATATTTAATTAAAGTGGTTTCAGTATGGCCTGTGGTACCAGTGCATACTTGTTCGTAGCTAGGATTTTCTTTAGTACCATTGGCATATCCTACACTTGTATCTAATACCCCTTCTATTCTAGACATATACTCATCCACACCCCAAAAGCATCCGCCTGCTAAATATATTTCTTTCATCTATTTTCACTCCCCATTGATTGTTTTTTAAAATACATTAGTTATCCAAAATCATAGAAAAACAGGGTAGTAAAACCCTGTTTAATACCCCAGTAAATTATATCTAAAATGGTGCAAATCCTTGATCAGCCCACCAGTCTTCTTTATAAATGTTATATTGGTCTGTAAATTGTTCTAAATGAACATGCTCCCATTTTATTAATAGATCAAAAAGTTTTTTCCCCTCTTCAAATTGTGTATTCTTTTTAGCATTTTCATAAAATTCTATAGATGCTTTTTCCATTTGTATACCTATGCCAAAAACTGACATAGCTAAAGAGGTAAATTCCTTGTCTACTTTAGCCCAGTTGTAAATATCTGGAGATGGAGGTGATGCTTCAAAAGCCAGCCTAATATCATCTTCAACACCAGTTTTTATACTATCAAAAAGCTTTTGCAAATATTCCACATGTTTTAATTCTTCATTGGCTAACTCTAGAAAGGCTTCTTTACTATCACTGGTCCCTTTTTGTTCCGCTGCCATTTTATAAAATTCATAACCTTCTACCTCATTTAATATTGCTTGACTTATGACGTCTAACTCATCTTTATACAATATTTATTTCCCCCTTTATACTTCGATATATATAATTATATCATTTTATCACTTTATATCAATTAATATAATAAATTCAGCACCATCTAAAGATATTTTATTGTTTTCATAAGGATTCCTACCAGATATATTATTAAATATTAGTTTTATTTTTACACTTTCATAATCTTTTTGTATAATCATATCCTCTAGTTTGAGTCCTTCTTTCTGGTTATCTCTATTGTCTTTAAGTTTGTCATGAAGTGTTAAGACTAAAGATTTTATATCTTCTTCAAATAATAATATACCTCCCTTAAATAATTTTAAAGAATTGTTTTTTTCTTCATATATTAATTCTAAATCAGAAATTTTGCTACTTCTATTTGACCAAGTTGTCATATAAAGATAATAATCATAAGCTTCAATATCCAGGGATATTTCGTAAGGGTCTAAATAGTAATTAAAGTAGTCTTCACTTATATAGCCGCCATATACGTCTGGTTTAAAAGTAAAACCTAATAATCTTGGCATTTCTTCTGTCTTAAAATCATCAGGAAAGATCTTAATTTTATTTAGCATTTCTCTATTTTTAAAATATTCCACAATATTACTAATTTCTCTTTGCTGTTCTTGGGAGACCTGATCTTTCATTATTAATTCTCCATCTAATAAAAATCCATTGGTGGTTAGAAATTTATTTAATCTTTTATTTTGACTATTTATAGATACATTAAATGCACTTAAGGGACCATAAACTGAGTTTAACACTACTAATGAAAGAGTTATAGGAATTATAATGTTTCTCAATGGCTTTACTAAAGAAAAGTATATCATTATGCCAGTTACCCACATTCCTAATACAACAACAAAATATCTATTCTCTGTGAAACCATATTGCTCAATCCGTTGATATATAGACATAAACATCATTAACAGTATTGGTAATACCAGCTTAGGAAACCATATTTTAAACAATTTAGCAATTTTATTTTCTTCCAAAATTGGTGTTATTAAAAATAGAATAAATACACTTAAAGTTGAATACCATAATACTAAATGAGATACTAGCCCTTTAGGCCATTCCCATGTAACTATTATTTTAGCAAAATACACATATAAAATTAAGGTGTAAATTGAGATAAGTGGAATAACTATATAAATTAATAGTATCTTTAAAGCATTAGAATAATCATAATCTGTATAATCTTCATTAATCTTATCTAATTTAGAAATAAATAAGGATACTCCAAATATAAAGGTGATTATTAAAAAAGTATAGTAATAATACTTGCCGTCTATATTTGCGTCAAATAATTGATCGATAGTAAATAATATAAAAACTATACCTATATATAATACTGCTGAGTAGATAAAGGTTATAGCTATACTATAATTTATACTTAAAACATGAAATTCATAATTTTCTTGGTTTCTAAGTCGCAGTATATAGAAGATCCCTATTAATAAAAATATCATTGTCCCTGTATATCTTATAACTGCTAAAGAGTTAATTTCCTTAAGGAAAAACATATAATATAAAACTAAAAATATAATTCCTATTATATAGGTTAAAGCTTGTTTTATTTTGTCATTTCCGAAAAAAACTTCATTTATTAAACCTATACATAGAGATAATGGAATAGATAAGCCTATGGTCATACTTACTTTATTATATATTTCTCTAACATCATTTGATGGATAGCCTTGTTCATTGATATATATTTGTACTATTACAAATAAAATTGATACTAAAACTGTAATAGGAAATCTTTTAACACTGTTTCTCATACTGTAAAGAGTAGATGTTATTCTTTCTCTAAACCTCATGATGTCCACCTCCTTGAATTATATTATAGATACCCATTATATACTATAAATATGTATTTCTTGGAAACAAAAAAAGAACAGCTATAAGTAATCATTACCTATAGGAGTTCTCTTAATTTGTTTTCCTCTTTAATTATAATTTTTTTATTACCAATAAAATCTATATATCCTAACTCTTTAAAGTGATTTAGTTTTCTTGTCATAGTTTCTCTTGCAATACCTGCATAGTTCCCCATTTCTTCTCTATTTATAGTAAGTTCTAAAACCGTATTTGAGCTTTCTTTACTTCCAAAATCTTCCATTAATTCTAATAAGAGCCCTGCAACTTTAGCATTAGTATTGGCTGCAGAAAGCCTAACAACTAATCCTTCCACATCCCTTATTCTTTCATATGATTTTTCTAAAATTTTTAGAGTGATTTCAGGGTTTTTTAAAATTATTTCATTAAATTTATTTTTAGATAATGTTGATATTGTAGTATCCTCTAAAGCCTCTGCATTATATTTAAATTCATCTTCCTTTAAAAGGTTAAAAGCTCCTACAAAATCCCCTGCGGAATAAATATATAATATTTGCTCTCTTCCATCAGAAAGATAATTTGAAATTTTCATTTTTCCAGAGACCACAATATATAGCCTGTCAGCCTTATCTCCAGACCTAAATATATATTCACCTTTTTTATATTCTGTAAATACTACTCCTTCGGAAATTTTGTCGATTTCATCTTGATTTAGGCTGGCTAGCAAAGGAACATTTCTAATGCACATTTTACCTCCACAGCTTCTACAGGGTCCATTTCCAATAGTACAGTTAATAATATTAATCACCTACTAATAATATTTAGAAATATTCCCTTATAGATTAATGAATTAGATAATTTTTTTTCTATTTCGAAGATTTGCTTTTTCTTTTATGAGTAATTTCATTAGAATCTCTTCAAAATCCTTTGCTATACTTGCATCCATTTCAGGAACATCCTTTAAAAGATATTCTCGATCTAATTCTTCATATTTTTCTAATCCCATTTTATGATATGGAAGTATTTCTATCCTCTCTATTTTATCACATAAATGAGATATGTTATGGAATAATTTCATAATAGATTTATTATTGTCAGTAATCCCCGGAACCATTACATGTCTAAACCAAATTTTACCCTTATATTCATTTAAATAGGTTGAAAATTCGTAGAATCCTTTCATAGACTTTCCAGTTACTTCCTTATAACCCTGATTGTCAAAATGTTTAATATCTAAAAGTAATACATCTGTATATTTTAATATTTCTTTGTAATATCTTTTATCACCATAACCACTTGTATCAATAGCTGTATTAAAGCCCTCATCTTTTAAAAGTTTTAATGTTTCTAATAAAAACTCACCTTGCAAAAGTGGTTCCCCACCAGAAAATGTTATACCTCCACCTGTCTTATCATAATATGTTTTATTTTTTCTTGCTAGTTCTAATACTTCTTTAGGTGTCATATGAGTTTTGGAAAACATGGTCTGGCTATCAGGGTTATGGCAATAGGTACATCTTAAGGGACACCCCTGTAAGAATATTATAGTTCTAATACCTGGGCCATCTAATAGTCCCATTGTTTCTATTGAATGAATTCTTCCTTGTACCATATTTATCACCCTTTCGTAGTTTAAGCCTTTGTATGGAAAGTTCTCTTTATTACTTCTTCTTGTTGTTCTCTGGTAAGTCTATTAAAATGAACTGCATAACCAGATACTCTTATTGTCAAAGTTGGATATTTAGATGGATTTTCCATGGCATCTATTAATAAGCTTCTATCCAATACATTAACATTTAAATGAAATGCACCTTGTGCAAAGTATCCATCCATTATACCTATTAAATTATTGATCTTATCCATATCACTTCTTCCTAAAGAACCTGGTACTACAGATAGTGTGTTTGATATTCCATCTTGACATATATTTTTATAAGGTATTTTAGCCACTGAATTTAATGAGGCTAAAACTCCATGTGAATCTCTTCCATGCATTGGATTGGCACCAGGTGCAAAAGGTTCTCCTTTTTTTCTACCATCTGGTGTAGAACCAGTTTTCTTACCATATACTACATTTGAAGTTATAGTAAGCACTGACAGTGTGTGTTCAGCATCCCTATAAGTGGGAGTCTTTTTTAGCTCATTACTAAATTTACTAACAATATCTACTGCAATTTGATCTACTCT
>CAYZDC010000065.1:0-9462 GCA_964477045.1 uncultured Tissierellaceae bacterium
TTATAGCGACTGAATTTGTTCGGTAATTGATTAAACTTGAGTTATTGCAATAATGAACTGTGGGCAGATGGATTCGTGATAGTCGGTTAACCGCAGTTCAAGTATCACGAAAAGACGGAAATATTATTATTGATGATGAATTGAAGCGTTTTTTAAAGATAAAACCGAAATGTTTACAAAAGGTTACCTATAGTGTGGTAGCGATGTCTTCAACGTTTGGTTTAGCTACTTTAGCTGCAGGACTAGTGGCTGGTGCTTTAATCAGTTATTACGATGAAAAGAGCAAAACTGATGTTCGTGTATTTCCTGAAGACTTTGAAAAGCATTTGAAAGAAAATATCAAGACTTTACATCGTCCTATACTTAAAAAAAGTTTCTAATGTTTAAATTGAAAAAGAAGTGAAGGCTTTCACAAGTAGATTGAACATTATCAACAGCTGTTAGAACATGACGAGGTCATAAAGGATACTATTAAAAAGGCAATTTATTCAGATGGGATTAAGGAGGATTAGTTATAGCGTGGGATTATGCAGAATTATCAAAAGCAGCCAAAGCAGCAGGAGGTCCTGAGAAACTTATTGAGGCGCTCATTGAAGCTGGGAAAAATGCTGGCAAAAAGGAAATGTTGCCCGCAGTGATAATTGCATTATTTTTAGGTGGTCTTGTAACCATTGGCATTCAAAAACTTATTCAGGTCTTTAGTAAGGAAAAAGCACTACCTCAGTCTGAAATTGAGGCAATTAAGGCTGAACTGATTCAAGGTATAAAAGATTATGATGCGGAACATGAAGATATAGATGAGCATACTGAAGATTAAATCAGTTCCGATGAGAACTGTAGAAAATGCAGCAAAGAACTGGTGTTATGAAAACAGAGAATTACGAAAAGGAGTGTTATTTATGAAAATGTATAAAATTCTAATGAAATACTCTGATGGAAGTAGCGAAGAGCAAGATGAGGTGTTTGATACTGAAGCTGAAGCCTAAGATTATGCGGGATATTTATGCGGTTGTAACGATAGGTTCGGATTAGTCGGGTGACAGGCACCACAAGACTTATTGTGGAAGTTCACAGTTATGCATATCTTGTACTTCTTGGATTAACCGAAAAGATAGAAAATAATTTCCAAACATTTACCATTTATGTGTTGTTTTATGTCGTAATTTCAAGTATAATGTTTATAATTAGGTTAATTGTCGAGGAGCCATTTATTTATTAAATAATTAAGTCATCTAAGACGAACAAAAGTTCTAAAATTATCTTGAAAGATTAAGATTTTGATGTTAAAATGATATCATAATTAGAAAACTCATTTTTAAACACGAAGTTGCTATATAGAAAAATAATATTTTAGAAAATTGGCAGGGATAAATGAAATTCAATGATAAATTTGAAATATGGAAATATATACGGAGTGCAATTTTAATTTCTTTTATATTATTATTTTTGTTTTATTTTAAAATAAAGACATATGATTTAGTAAGTGTTATTGGGCCAATTATATTTGCATATATTTTATTTTTTGTTGAAAGAGGCAAGATAAATATCAGCAGTTATAAATTAATTTTATTAATATTACTGTGTATATTATCATTATCATATGGCTTTGACTACGTTATAAACAGGGATTCGTATATGCAAAGTGCTGATAATCAAGAAGTTTATTTAGAAGTAAATGCTTATGCTGAAATTGAAGGACAAGAGAATTTAGAAGGAAATTATTCGCCTGAAAGATATGCATCACAGGAAACAACGATTTCTGTCCGATATATTACACCTAGCCAATTAGAAAATGAATTTATGAATGAAGATAATTCATATATCCCAAATGTAAGTGACAAAATTATAAATAAGTTATTATTTTTGAGTTCTACTTTTTATGCAGATATATCTAATATTAGTAAATATTATTCAAAGTCTGTAGAAATTGCAAGAGAAAAGATTAACATAGCTTTACATATTGAAGATGGGTATCCTATTTCTGAATTAAATGGAAATCAAGAGGTAACACAACTATTGGAAAAAGCAAATGTAATAGATTTGCTTGTGAAGAAAGATAATACTATTGAAAATAATATAAAACTTAAGGATAAATATCATGAGGCATACGAATTAGCACCTTGTAGTATAATTTCTTTACAATTAGCACGACCATATGAAGAAATTATATTAATTTATCCGAGAAATTCTTATGGTGAATGTGATCGGATAATTGAATTTGGTGCGAAAGGTATAGAAATTTTTCTCCAAACATTAGCATTTAAAGAAAAAAGCCAATCTACAGATGGAGATATTATATATCGAATAGCAAAAATATATCATTGTTTAGGGGATTTACCTAATTTGGATATTAAATATAGGACTGAGATGTATCAGATTTCAAGTGCGTATTTTGAATTATCAATATTTTTAAAAGATGAGGATGATGAGTATAATGCACACAAGCCATACTATGCAGCTATGGTTAATCATAAATTAGGTGTTATATCTAATGAGGATAATAGCTTTTACTTGCGGCGAGCATTAGATTTTTATCAACAATCATTACTTTATAATGAAATTAAAGAGCAAATGGCTTCCGATGCAAATGGTTACTCCGCTGAAATATGCTATAGATTAATTGATTATATTGAAACATATGGTCAAAAAAATGAGCTAAAATCAATCGAGACATATGAAGAATTAGCTACTGGATATGGAGAACGGTATAAATATTAATATTTCTTGCAGGAGGTGTGAGATGGAGGTATTAGAAAGTAGTTATAAGCCAGAATTTAATTTGTTGGATGATGCGTATTTAGGAAGTAAGTCTTTATTGCTTTCAAAATTAGAGTATTTAGCAAATATGTCTCAAAAGGAAAAATGGGACTATCGTGGAAATTCAGAAAAACAAATATTATATAATTACCTCTGCTATACATACGATAGGTTAAAACAAGAAAACAAAATCGAAATATTAAGTGATTGCTCAAATATGTGTTTTAATACAGGGCTGTTAACAGAAAATGGAGCAGATATATATGCATATTTTGTGAAAAATAATAATGAACACGCTAAACCAAATCAAAAATGGTTTCTACATGGATTTAAACAAAGGACTGATTCGGAAATGAGAAGTTTTCAGAAGTATCCTGATATAGCAGATTATTTCACTGAACCTGCAGATTTTATTTTTGATAAAAAGTTTAATATTAATATAGATTATGATCACATTATTGATGATAATTATGATCGATTTGTTGAGTTGGGATTAACTGAAAAATATTTAATTTCAGCTTTATTGGAGAATGCAGTTAAAAAGATTGTTGATAAAGTAAAAAGAAACTATAAATTAGCTATTCCACAATATTATACGGATAAGCAAAGTGGAAAATCTAAAATACAACTTTTATTACCTCTTTTTATGCAAAGTAAAGATATTGCTGATTTAGCTTTGGTAGTTGATAAAGGTGAGTATGATTATGTAGGAAAAACAATTTTAACACTTGAATGGGCATATGTTAATTCAAGAAGAATTGTAAGGCCAGATGTTGATTGGTTAAAAATCTAAAAATAAGTATTGACAAATCGGAAAAATATGATTACACTAATTATACATACTATTAGACGTAAATTTAGTAGACTTAAAAAGTATTTGATGAAGAGAACCATAGATTTACACAGTATATTTATAGATATTAGAGATTAAAGAACTACCTTTGGTAGTTCTTTTTAGTTATATATTTAGAATTTATTCACGGTTATAGAGAAGTTTTGTAACTTGAAATTTTCATCAAAACAGATAAAAAAACCCGCGCAACCAAGTAAAACAAATGGTAGTACGGGTTTCATTATTGTCACAATTTTTATCAAGATAGGTTCCGAAAATGTCCGATAAGCATCTAAAGTTTCTTCATTTGGCATATTTAATAATGGTGATTTTGAACATGATCTTTATAGAGATTTTACTTATGTTGATGATACTATAGAAGGAATTGTTAAGCTGTTGTGTAATCCGCCAAAATAAACTGAAGAGGCAGCTGCTCACAGAGTATTTAATATAGGAAATAACAGTCCTGAAAAGTTAATGACTTTTATTGCAGCGTTGGAAAGGGCTTCTTTTATACTACAAGGGAGAAATAAAAAATGTGATAGGAATTGCAATTGCAGGTTCAAGAAGGTATATTAAAACATGACACCGATGTTTATGCTGGTGGATATGATAAGAGACAATTTGATTGTGATTAGCACTACGGTGCCAGTTACCACTGACTTGATCTACAATATGCATCTTATTCTATGGCAAAAGCTGTCGCGTTTTCTCCAGCTATTTGACCATAAGATGTACATAATATTAATCATACTCCGCCAAACCATGACTCTCCAGTAGTTCCAATATCACCAACAATTTCACCTGCAGCATAAAGTCATATAAAATTTAAGGTTTTAAACTAAGGGTAATCCTGATATGAATAAGAATTTTTGTGTGGTATATTAAAGGGAGTGCCTGATCAGCCTCGAAGAGCTGAGGATTCTACTAAATGAGCAGCACCGATCATCCCGGCTGTGTTTCCTAATTTTGCAGGCAAAAGCTCTACTTTTTCAAATCCTAATGCAATGGACGATAAAGTAGTTTTTCGGATACGATTTATAATTTCTGCTTGCTCCATGATGCCTCCACCAAGTATTATGCAAGGCGGGTTGAATACATGGATTAAAGAACATATGCCAAAACTGACTTTAGCACACCATAAATCAACAATTTTTGATACAAAAGGATCTTGGATGGCATCCATAATTTTTCGACCATCTGTAAGGCTTTTATCGTATTCTTTTGCCATGTTTACGAGGGCTATAACAGAGGCGTAGTTTTCATAGGTAAAAAATTTGTCGCTATTGTTTAAATCAGGAAAGGTCATCATTCCAAATTCACCTGCGGAATGAGAAGAACCGTGATAAAGCTGTTTTTGCATTACGATGGCTCCACCGATTGAGGTGCCGAAAGTAAGACAAAGAAAATCATCATATTTAGTGGCAGCACCATAGGTTCCTTCACCAATGGCAGCACAGTTAACATCATTTTCGACAACAACGGGCACTAAAAAACGTTTTTCTATGAGTTGTTTTATTGGTGTTCCAGTGTAATCAGGGATAACATCTGGGGTGTCAAATATAATAACACCATGTGAAGAATCGACTTGACCCCGAGTGCTAATGCCAATCGCATCAATTGCACCATGTGAATCGATAAGCTTACAGACGGTATTCATTATACAAGAAGCTCCTTTTTTAGATTCTGTAGGAGTTGTTCTAGTGTGATATATGCCGCCGTCTTTGAAAACACCGGATTTAATGTAAGTTCCTCCAATGTCAATTGTTGAAATACGCATAATAATACCTCGCTTTTATAAGGATCTATAAGAAAAATACTACCATAAGACAATTAACAAAACAAGTAATTTATAGAATGTTTTGGTTGACAAGTAGGGAAAACGATGCTAACCTATTAGTAACAGGATGATAATAATTAAGTGATACTAATCCTGCAACAAAACAAAAAAGGTGGAAGGATAAGATTATGAAGAAAGTATTGGCATTACTATTGGTATTTTGCATGATTTTCAGTCTTTGTGCATGTGGAAAGACTGAATCAAGGGATGTCTCTGGAACAGAGGATGAGGCTGTAGATTCTCCTTATGTGGAGAATGCTACATTTCGCTATCTATATTCCAGTGAAATTGGGACAATGAACTACTTAAAGACTTCTACGACCCAAGATTTTAAATCAAGTGCGAATTTTGTTGACACTTTGATTGAATATGATCAGTACGGGGTAGCTCAGCCATGCCTTGCAACAGAGTGGTCTGAAAGCGATGATGGGTTGACTTGGACATTTAAGCTAAGAGAGGGAGTAAAGTGGTACGATAATGAAGGAAAAGAATACGCAGATGTTACAGCAGCGGATTTTGTTTACGGAATCAAGTACATATTGGATCCTGAAAATGAGTCTTCCACAGTAGATAATGTTTGTAATGTTTTGAAGAATGCAAGAGAGTATTATAATGGTGATATTACTGATTTTTCTCAAGTTGGTATTAAGGCAACAGATAACTATACATTAGAATACACCTTGTCAAACAACTGTCCATATTTCTTGTCCGTATTGACTTACGTTAGCTTTATGCCTGCAAACCAACAATTTGTAGAAAGCTGCGATGGATTTTTCGGAACATTCGGTGACACTTTGCTGTATTGCGGTGGTTATATTTGTGAAGATTGGGTACCACAGTCAGAATTTTCATGGATAAAGAATGAAAACTACTGGGATGCAGATAAAATACACATTAAACGAATCATAGGAAAGTATAATGCAGAGGCGGAATCACTTGCACCAGTGTTGTACAAAAATGGGGAAATAGATGAAGCCATGATTTCTACAAGCATATTGGATTCTTGGCTAAAAGACGAATCTACCAAAAATGAGGTTCGACCAAATCGAGCAACTTATGATGCCATGTGGTGGTTCTTTGATTTTGCACCTCATTTTGAGGATGAATATGATACTGATAATTATTTGTTGGCAGTTAACAATACCGCATGGAGGAAGTCAATTGCCAGTGGGCTCGATAGGCTAAAAGCATTATCCTGCTATGATCCATACAGTGCAGAAGATTATATTATGCAAACTATAACACCACAGAACTTTGTCGCAGAAGATGGGTTGGATTATACACAGACTGGCGAATTAGCACGTATTAGCAATGAAAATCCGTTTAACCCGGAAAAAGCTTTGAAATACAAGGAACAGGCTATAGAAGAATTAACTGCACTTGGATGCAAATTCCCTGTTATAATACCATATTACTATCGTACAGATGAGTCAAACCAGGGCTCTGTTGCACAGGTTGTTGAACAACAATTAGAGGGAATCTTGGGAGCAGACTATATTAATATTGTACCGGTTGCGGGTCCTGCTACAAACTATTTAAAAGAAGTTCGTAATACCGGGAAATATGGATTATTAGAAGAGGGTTGGGGACCTGACTATGCAGATCCGGAAACCTATACAGAGCCATGGGGACTTGGTTGGTCATATAATTGGCCGGAAGCTTCTACAAATCAGGACTACTTGACAGGCTATATCTATACACAGGAAGATTTTGACAAGGGTATCATTACTGAAGAAACCATTATTGGAACACCGCAACGTATATATAATAAGATGGTTGAGGAAGCAAAATCAGAGAAAGTAAACATTGGAAAGCGATATGAACTGTTTGCAAAAGCAGAAGCTTGGCTCATTGATGAAGCTTTTGTTATTCCATTCCGCGTACATTCCAATGGTTATGTTGCATCAAAACTTACCGTATTTGACGGTGCATACTCTCCATTTGGCGTATGTGTATGGAAGTATAAGGGAAAACATATTATGAAGGAAGCCATGAGTATAGAAGAATATAGTTCGCAATATGATCAGTGGAAGACAGAACGAAAAGAGGCTTTGGAAAAGGCTGAAGGAAACAAGTAAAAGCATTAACTAATGGTCGGCATCGCTCATTGAGTAATGCCGACTAATAGTTATTAGGAGGTCTTATGGTTAAATATACAATTAAGCGATTAATAGGTGCATTGTTGAGCCTCTTTATTATTGTATCTGTTATATTTGTTTTGCTTCGATTTATGCCAATGGAAGGATTCCTTGGTGCAGGCTTTGACAAACTTAGCCCGGATACACTTGAATCACTATTGCGTGAAAAGGGGCTGTTGGATCCAATACCTGTACAATTAGTGAACTTTTATAAAGGTTTGATAAAGGGAGATTTGGGTACATCATGGGTTTATCGGGAAGGGTATCCTATTGATAAAATATTGGCTAGCAAAATACCAATTTCTCTTAGGTTTGGGATTATGGCACAAACTTTAGCAATTATGACGGGAATTCCTTTAGGTGCACTAATGGCTCGTGCAAAAGGAAAGGTATGGGATAACTTAGGGACGGGGTTTATTGTTCTGGTCGAAGCATTACCGGCAGCAATTTATCTGCTTTTTGTGCAATTATATGGTTCTTCCTTCTTTGGATTTCCATTACTTTATGATAAATATAACCCTTATAGCATGATTCTTCCGATTATTGCAATTTCACTTGGCAGCATAGCGGGATATGCCATGTGGATGAGACGTTATATGCTGGATAATATGAATATGGATTATGTAAAATTGGCACAAGCAAAGGGTGTCAGCGGAAGCGGGATTATGATGAAGCATGTATTTAGAAATGCCTTCGTTCCAATGGCACAGTACCTGCCGGGCTCAATTCTGACTACAATCATAGGTTCTATATACGTAGAACATCTCTTTTCTATTCCCGGTACTGGCGGATTGTTGATTGATGTTATTCAAAGACAGGATAATTCAATGGTACAGGTTTTGGTTTTGCTTTATTCTACAATTGGAATTATGGGTATGTTTTTGGGAGACTTTTTAATGGGACTTTTAGACCCGAGAATCAAACTGACAAAAGGAGATGAAAATAGATAATGGCGAAAATGAAATTGAATCTTCTTTGTCGAAAGATAGAAGAGTTAGAAGAAAATATACAAAATGGAATGGAAGCTGAGCAAAATAGAAAATATCAAACTGATGGTCAAGATGTGTTAAATGAGGCAGAAATTGAAAAGTTATCTCCTGAGTTGTTTGAAATGGCGATATTTAATGAAGATATAGCAGAACAGATTTCTTACTCAAATTATTCCTATTGGGCTAGCACATTCAAAAATTTCTGGAAAAATAAGGCGGTGACAATTTTAGCGGTATCATTGATGATAGTAATTAGCTTTACACTAATACAGCCATATTTACCAGCACAAAAATCGCCTGTTTATATTAACAATGATGCAACAACAGGAATGCATCTCCGTAATTTTCCCCCATCAGCTGAATATTGGTTTGGAACCAATCAAATAGGACAAGACCTTTGGGCAAGAGTATGGGCCGGCACAAGAACATCTTTGTTTATTGGAGTTGTTGTTGCTTTATCCGATTTGGTCGTTGGCACAGTGCTTGGAGTGATTTGGGGATATATTAGAAGTGTGGATAGAATTTTCACAGAATTTTACAACATATTGAGCAATATTCCTCAGACACTGATCTTAATTTTGGTTTCATATATTTTGAGACCAAGCTTATCTACCATTATTATATCTATGTGCATGGTGGGGTGGATATCAATGGCAAGATTTGTTCGAAACCAAGTAGTCTTTGTGCGTGACAGAGATTTTAACCTTGCATCTAAATGCTTGGGGACACCTACTTCAAAAATTATTATTCGTAACTTGTTGCCACAAATGGTATCGGTTGTATCTTTACAGACGGTTTTGGCAATTCCCTGTGCCATGGGAGATGAGGTATTCCTAACATATATAGGGTTAGGTCTTCCTGTTTCGATTCCATCCTTAGGCAACCTGGTCAATGATGGCAGAATTC
>CAYZDC010000066.1:0-2793 GCA_964477045.1 uncultured Tissierellaceae bacterium
TTTCTCTCGTCCTTTACAAGACTAGAGAAACCCTTTTTTATTAATTTTTAGGAGGAATATTATGAAAAATGTATTTGATACACTTACAGAAAGAGGATATATAGACCAAGTAACATTTGAAGATGAGCTAAGAGAATTATTAGGCAGTGAATCTGTAACTTTTTATATAGGATTTGATGCTACAGCGGATAGCTTGACCCTAGGACATTTTCTCCAAATTATGGTAATGATGCATATGCAAAAAGCTGGTCATAGACCAATAGCCTTACTTGGTGGAGGAACTACCATGATTGGTGACCCATCTGGGAAAACAGATATGAGAAAGGTAATGACAAAAGAATTTATAGATCATAATGCTGAAAGATTTAAAATGCAATTTGAAAAGTTCTTGGATTTTAGTGAAGGAAAGGCAATAATGGAAAACAATGCAGATTGGTTACTAGACCTTAATTATTTGGATTTCATGAGGGAAATAGGAGTTCATTTTTCTGTTAATAGGATGTTGACTTTTGACTGCTATAAAAATAGGTTAGAGCAAGGATTGACCTTCTTTGAGTTTGGATATATGTTAATGCAATCCTACGACTATTTAGAGTTATTTAGAAAGCATAACTGCAAAATTCAAATGGGTGGTAGTGACCAATGGTCCAATATATTAGGTGGATATGAATTGGTTAGAAAATTAGAGGGTGAAAAAGTATATGCTATGACTTTCAAACTCCTTTCAACTGCATCAGGTACTAAAATGGGAAAAACAGAAGCTGGAACAATTTGGCTAGATCCAGAAAAAACACCACCATATGAACTATACCAGTATATGAGAAATACAGATGATAGAGATGTGGAAAAGTTTTTATCTCTTTTAACTTTTATTCCAATAGAAGAAGTTAAAAGATTAGGAGCACTAGAGGGTTCTGATATTAATAAAGCCAAAGAAGTATTAGCCTTTGATGTAACTCGTGCAATCCACGGAGAGGAAGAAGCTATTAAAGCCCAAGAAGCAGCAAAATCATTGTTTGAAGGTGGCGCTGATTCTGAGGATATTCCATTTACTGAAATGTCCAGTGCCATATTTGAAGAAGGTATAGGAATATTAGACTTGCTTAGAGAAGTAGATTTAATAAAATCCAATGGTGAAGGAAGAAGATTAATCCAGCAAGGTGGAATTAGCGTAGATGATGTAAAGGTTACAGCCATAGATAAAACTATTTCCTTAGATGATTTTAAGGATAACAAAATATTGCTAAAAAAGGGTAAAAAAGTATACCATCAAATCAGAATTTAATAAATTAATCTTATTTAAATGCAAGTATAAAACTGTTGAAACTGTTTTATACTTGTTTTTTTATTTTTTATAAAGCTGAATATTATTTTATAGTCTGGGTATTTATTATATACATCTGACATAATACTTTTTTACAAAGGAGGTAGTTATATGGACATTGAAAATCCTAATAATGGTTTAATGGAAAGTTTAGCTAGCCTTATAGGAAATACACCATTATTAGAGATAAATTTTTTATATAAAGGAAAGCCTGGTAGAATTTTTGCCAAGGCTGAGCAGTATAATTTAACTGGTAGCATCAAGGACAGAATGGCACTGCACATTATTAAAAAAGCTTACCACAATGGCGGTCTTCAAGTTGGTGATTCTATAGTTGAAGCAACAAGTGGTAATACAGGTATTTCATTCTCTGCCATAGGTACTTCATTGGGTCATCCTGTTACTATATTTATGCCAGATTGGATGAGCCAAGAAAGGAAAAATTTAATAAGAAGCTATGGTGCAGAAGTAGAATTGGTAAGTGCAGACCAGGGAGGATTTTTAGGCAGTATTAGTATGACAGAAGATCTAGTAAAAAATAAGCCTAATGTATTTTTACCTTGTCAGTTTTCAAATGAAGATAATGTGGAAGCTCATTACTCTACCACAGGACCAGAAATTTGGAGCCAGCTAGAACATTTAGAATTAAAACCTGATGCAATAGTAGCTGGTGTAGGCACAGGTGGAACAATAATGGGAATAGCTAAGTATCTAAAAGAAAAAGATCCTAATATAAAGGCTTACCCATTAGAGCCAGCTAATTCACCTACTATGTCTACAGGTCATAAAGTAGGTAAGCATAGAATACAAGGTATTTCTGATGAGTTTATTCCAGCCATAGTAAAATTGGAACAACTTGATGAAATAATTCAAGTAGATGATGGAGACTCAATTATTATGGCTCAAAAATTAGCATCTGATTTAGGATTAGGATTAGGAATTTCATCGGGAGCTAATTTTTTAGGGGCTATTTTAGCTCATGAAAAACTAGGAAATGATAGTGTTGTAGTGACTGTTTTTCCAGATGACAATAAGAAATATCTTAGTACAGATTTACTAAAGAAAGAACCAGTTAAAAAAGGATTTTTATCCACAGATATAGAATTGTTAAATATAAAAGCCCATAAGTGTATTGGTCTTTTATGTAAATATATGAAATCAAATAAATAAAGAAAGGAGTAAAAAATGAATACAACAGTAGCGGTAATTATAAATGTAATAATCATGGCAGCCATAATATATGGTTTAATGTATTTAAAGAAACTTAATCTTTCTTTTACAGTTAGAGTTTTTATAGCAATGGGTATGGGAATTGCATTTGGTGCAGCCCTTCAATTGATCTACGGTGGAGCTTCTGATATAGTCAAAGAATCTAATACTTGGTTTTCAGTTGTAGGTAATGGATATGTAAGGCTTCTTAGAATGATAGTTATTCCACTTATATTTGTATCAATTACAAATGCAATAAT
>CAYZDC010000066.1:2893-9438 GCA_964477045.1 uncultured Tissierellaceae bacterium
TTCTTAGAATGATAGTTATTCCACTTATATTTGTATCAATTACAAATGCAATAATCATGCAAGATTCAAAAAATCTTGGTAAAATGGCAACTCAAATAATTGCACTTTTATTAATTACAACAGCAATAGCAGCGCTTATAGGGGTTGGGTCTGCAACTGTCTTTAAGCTAGATGCTAGTAATCTTAAGTTAGGTGAATCAGAAATGCTACGAGGAGAATCATTAGAGACTAGTTTGGAGGACTTTCAATCCAGGCCAATACCTCAGCAAATTACTGATATTATCCCTACCAACCCTTTCTACGCTATGACAGGTCAAGGTGATAACGCAACACTTTCAGTAGTACTATTTGCAGCATTTGTTGCTTTAGCAACTTTAGGTATTAGAGCTAGTAAACCAGAATCCGCAAAGATATTTGCAGATTTTATTCAAACCTTACACGATATTGTAATGCGTATGGTTACAATGGTCTTAAGATTGACCCCATTTGGAGTCTTAGCCTTAATGACTAGGATGGTTTCAACTAGTGACTTTGTAGAGATTTTAAGGCTTGTTAATTTTGTTATAGCCTCTTATGTGGCTTTAATATTAGTATTTATTGTTCATTTAATAATACTAGCAATAAACGGAATTAACCCTGTAACATATATCAAAAAAGCAAGTACAGCCTTATTATTTGGCTTTAGTTCAAGGTCATCTGCTGGAACGCTTCCAATAAATGTGGAAACTCAAATAGATAGATTTGGAGTATCCCCAGGTCATGCAAACTTATCTGCATCACTAGGAACTAGTATTGGCCAAAACGGGTGAGCGGGTGTTTATCCTGCTATGTTAGCAGTAATGATAGCACCAACAATGGGTATAAATCCTTTGGCACCAGCATTTTTAATAAAGTTAATTATAGTTATAACAATAGCATCATTTGGTATTGCAGGAGTTGGAGGAGGAGCTACATTTGCAGCATTAACAGTTCTTTCAGCAATGGGAATGCCAGTAGCTTTAGTAGGATTATTAATAGCTATAGAACCATTAATAGATATGGGTAGAACACTGGTAAACGTTAGTGGCTCTATGTTAGCAGGACTGGTATCAAGTAAAAGGATGGACGCATTGGATATGGAGGTATATAATAGTCCTATGGAAATAGATGCATAAGGAGGGATATTGATGAAAGTAATTATTGAACCAAAAGCAAAGAAATATATCGAATCAAAAGGTGAGAATTCCATTAAACTTTGGTTAGATGGCTGTGGCTCTTGAGGCCCTAGCGAACCTAGCCCCTCAGTTGAGATGGGAAAACCTGAAGATGACGTTATGGACGACTTTGATCTTTATGAAGTAGATGGAATTAATGCATATGTTGATGTAGGAGTTCTAACTAAGAATGATGAATTAATAGTAAAACATGCTAAAGTCCTTTTTAAAGATAGACTAGTAGTAGAAGGAATGGCATTCTAAATTAACAATAAAACAGCCTAGAAGGATTGTCTTCTAGGCTGTTTTTCTATTTTCTAGGATTCTCTGTCCCTACTTTGTTTTATATTGTCAATTATATTACCTATCCATCCTAACTATATGTGCATAATCATTTTTCTTCCCTTGGATTAAATCAGCTATAATTTTTCCCCCTGCCATGCTATAGGCTGTTCCATTACCTCCAAAACCAAGAGTATAATACAAATTGTGTATAACTGGATCTCTTCCTATAAATGGTAATCCATCATTTGATTCACCAAATTTTGCATTCCAAGCATATTCAATTTCAGTATCTAACTGAGGAAATATATTCTTTATTTCTTTTAAGATTTTATTAGCCTTTCTATAATAATGAGATTTACTCTGTGAAATATTAGGTGTTATTCTATCTAGACCTCCACCTATAATTCTATTTTCTTCATTGGCTCTAAAGTACAAATAAGGATTTGCTGTTTCCCAAATCATTGCTCTCTCTTTCCAAGGATATTCTAATAATGGTTTTGATGCAATAGCATAGGTCATATTTATTTGTGATTTATTTTTAATTAAATTAAATTTTTCACCATAGCCAGTGGCTATAACTATATTATTTGATTTGATTTTTCCTTTTTTTGTTTTTACATTAATTTCCAACTCATTACTATCAAACTTTTCTATGCCAGTATTTTCATAAACCCTTAAACCCTTCTTGATCAAATATTCTAATACTAAGTTTACAAACTTAAAAGGATTAACCTCAGCATCATCTCTAGTTATTAAGGCATAGTTTTTATTAATATTAAAGTGTTTCTTCAAATCTCTTTTACCCATTTCCTCTACTGGGAATTTGTATTTGTTTAATATTTTATACTCTTTTTGTAAATCTCTTTTCCCTTTTCTATCACTGGCATAGTAAATACTAGGTCTCAAATGGAAGCTAGTTTCTAATGAAATATTATTGTGAAGTTCATTCAAATTCAGTATTGCATTATGGCACATTTCGTAAAAAAGAAATGCATCTCTTTCTCCTATATCTTTGGCAAACTTCCACATCATTTTGTCACTAGAATATTGAAGCATACCTGTATTAGCCATAGTGCTTCCTTTACCTACTTGGTTTTCATCAATTAAAACTGTATCCATACCTCTATTAATAAATTCATTGGCAGCTAAAACTCCACTCATACCTCCCCCTACAACTAAAATATCACATTCTATATTTTCATTTAAATTTGCATATTTATTTTTATCATAAGTTGTTTCCCAATATAGATCACCATAGTAAAGTTCCATAGTATTTTCTCCTTTTGTTTTTTTATACCCTAAATTAATTATACTACTAAGTTTATAAGAAATATAAATTATAGAGGTACTGCATTCTTAATAATCCACTTGAATTAACTACCTAACATCTATACAATATGAAATATATGTATAATTAGTCCAAGGAGGCGTATATGAAAAGTTTAGTCCTATTTAAAGAAAAAATAATAGAAAATGTATCAAAAGTAATTGTTGGAAAAGATGCTGAAATAGAATTAATAATTGTGGCATTTTTATCTCAAGGTCATGTACTTTTAGAAGATATTCCTGGTATGGGTAAGACCATGATGATTAAAGCTTTTTCAAAGACATTAGATCTTCCCTTTAAGAGAATTCAATTCACACCTGATTTATTGCCATCCGATATAACTGGTATAAACTTTTATAATCAAAAAACTGGTAACTTTCAATTTCGACCTGGTCCATTATTTGCAAATATTGTGCTAACAGATGAAATAAATAGAGCCACCCCCAGAACCCAATCTTCCCTACTAGAAGCAATGGAAGAAAAACAAATAACGGCAGATGGTGAAACTAGAATATTAGATAAACCTTTTATGGTATTGGCTACACAAAATCCCGTAGAATCCTATGGAACATTTCCACTACCAGAGGCTCAATTAGATAGATTTTTAATGCGAATTAAATTAGGTTATCCAACAATGGAAGAAGAAAAGATAATAATCCAGAAAAATATAGGTAATCCACTAGATAAAATAGAAGCAATAATAAATCCAGAGGAATTACCTGCACTTATGGAAAAGATATCCACTGTTTCTATCCAAGATGATGTAATGGATTATCTTTTAACTATAGTAAATGAAACCAGAGGTAAGACAAATATTGAACTTGGAGTAAGCCCTAGAGGTTCTATTGCCCTATTTAAATCTTGCCAATCCTATGCTGCTATAAATGGACGAGATTATATATTGCCCGAAGACATTAAGAAAATGGCGCCCTATGTGCTTAACCATAGAATAATAGCTCGTGGAGTAAATACTATAGAAGATGCCCTTAGCCTGATACAAAGTATTGTTGATATGGTAACTGTTCCTCTAGAAGAAACGGTAGTATAGCTATGGTATGGTTTTTATTAGGATTAATAATTTTCACATATATTATCAATCGACTGACTTTAGCCTATGGTTTTTTAAATTTGGACTATAAAATGGAATTAGACAAAACCCTAGCAGAAATTGGTGAGCCCATAGAAATCTCATCTATAGTGGAAAACAAAAAGCCATTAAATGTTTCTTTTCTAAAAATCACAGAGAATTTCTCCAAAGGATTTAGTGTTAGGAAAAATCAATACAAAATATTTATAATGCCCTATCAAAGAGTTGTAAGAAAATACAAAGTATTTGTTCAGCAAAGGGGATTGTATTCAATAAACAATGTAGATTTTGAAGTAGGTGATTTTGCTGGATTTAGAACTAAAAAAAAGACCTTATCTATGAAAAAAGAAGTGGTAATACTACCTAAAAAATTAGATTTAAAGGATTCAATAGTAGCTCTTGGATCTCTAAGTGGTGATATTTCTGTTAGAAGATGGATAATAGATGACCCCCTTATGACTATTGGTATAAGAGAATATACAGGAAATGAACCTGAAAGATTTATACATTGGCCCTCCTCTATTAAGTATGGAAATTTAATGGTGAAAAATTTTGACTTTACTTCTGATAATAGCGTAATGGTAGTCTTAAATATTGAAACTATGAAACCTTCATTTAAACCTGCTGAGTGGGATATAATAGAAAAAGCCATCTCTTTAACTCGTGGTGTATTAGAAGAATTTCAAGAAGCAAAAATACCCTATGGGTTTGCAAGCAATTCAAATGATTATACTTCTGAACATAGAAAAAGTCATTACTACTATCCAGGACTTGGCCAAAATCATTTAAAGGGTTTTCTGGAAACACTTGGAAGAATTGATGATAAAATTCCACTATCATTTGTCACTATGCTAAAAGACCTTAGCAAGAAGCAAGGTAACTACAGCACTATAGTAATCGTAACGCCAAGACTCTTGGATAACTATATACAATCTATTAATTTATTAAGCAAAACGGTAAACAACACAGTTGTAATATCCTTAGAAGACACCTTGCTAGAGCAGTTAGATAAAAATATTACAAAGTATAGGAGCTCATAACATGTTAGAGATAATAATACTTGAACTTATATCATCCGTTTCATTTATATATGCCCTAATACTAATATTTATAAAATTTATCCCTATGAGCCAATTGGCCGGGGTTTTTATATGGACTGTGATCTCAGCTATAATAGTTAGCCTATCTCTTGGGAAGTCAAAGTTTCATAATTTAACTATACTTCTTTTATTAGCTCCATTACTCTTATATAGAGATATTAAATATATCTTACTAATATTAACAACAACTATCATAATTTCTTTATATATTCAATCTTCACTAAAAAAGGGAAAATACCTTGCATATGTAGATATGTTTAAAAAAACTATTATTCTTTACATAGTAGTCCTATATTTGAAAATCCTCAGTACAATGTTCCAATGGTTTTTAGGAGGAGAATCCATCTATTTAATAATCTATTTATTATCATCCATAGTATTAATAAGGTCTATTAGGCATCTAGATACAAATATGGATTCACTAAGTATTAGAAATAGTAATAGAAAATATATACTGGCTATTATAGGTGTATTTATAATAGGAACTATGGAATCCTTTAGATATATCCTTATAAAACTAGCCACTAAAGCTTTTGAAGCCGTTGAATTCCTAGTGTATATAGTAGTTTATCCAATAATTAAATTTATGTACTGGTTTTTTGGGATATTTGAAGATATGGAGTCTGAGCCAGAAGAAATCATATTTGGAGAAAGTGTAATACCAGATATTACGGAAGCAGAGGCTATAGAAGGTTTTGTTGAGTATACTCAGAATAATTACTTAGCCCTTAAGATAATTGCAGCTACTATATTGTTCATAATTGTAATTTATATACTTTATAAATTGCTTTCAAAAACTGGCGGAAAAGATTATATAGGACTTGAATATACAGAACATCGAGAATTTATAAAAGATGAGAAAAAGAAAAGAAGAAGCTTTTTTGGAGAAAGATATCCAAAAGAACCAAAAGAACAGATCAGATATTATTACAGGAAATTCCTAGCAAAATTATATAAAGAAGAAATAGCCATTAAAAAGCAAGACACTAGCTTGGATGTAAATAAAAAGGCGATAGATAGTTTTGGAGAAGAAGTTAATCATTTAAGAGCATTATATATTGATAGTCGATACGGGGATAAAAAGATTGGGAAAGATGAAGTTGAAAAGATGAAAGAATTATATAAGAATTTATAGTTTAAGTTAAGAAAGTCTCCTTCAATATTAGAAGGAGACTTTGGTTTTTACAGAATATTAGATCTAGCTCTTTTAATTGCTCCGAAATATTTGACTTATTTACTTTCTTTTATTCTAAAATGCTAATTCTCCAATCTCGTTTTCTATAATATCAACTAACGTTAATTCTTTAATTTGCTCTAATATATACTCAATATCCGGAAAAAGATATCTATCCACATCTAGTTTAGATACTTTTCGTCTTATATATTGGTATACTTTTCTTAATACTGGTGATTGTTTCAAATCTCCAGATAAGTCTATAGCTTGTAAACTTACCATTATTTCAATTGCTACCATATACTGTAATTTCTTAGCGACAATTAGTGCTTTTTTGGAAGCAAAAAGCACTTCCCCTTGCTTCAATAGGCTTTGGTTC
>CAYZDC010000067.1:0-9280 GCA_964477045.1 uncultured Tissierellaceae bacterium
TAGCAACAGTTGTAGTATATTTGCATCTCTAAAACCAGTAATAAGGATTAAAGCAATTGATCCAAATACTGAAAGAAATATTCCCATCATAGATTTACCAAGTAGAAAGGTTGTTCTAGATGTAGGCGTTAAGTTTATTGCACTTAATGTATTATCTACTTTTTCTTCTACTATATTTAAAGCTATAAGCATTCCTGCAAGTATAGATATAAATAGTATAGAAGTATTAACTAAAGTCTTTTTAAGAGGCGGGACTGATCGACCAAATTCTATTAGTTCACCATTGGAATCTTCTACGCTTATGTCTAATTCATAAAAACTATTGAGTAACTTTACATAATCAACTATTGCTTCAGGTTCATTCCCCTGAGTCATTAGATAATAACTTCCATTTTCAGGGATTATACCTATCATGGCGTCTCTTTTTTCAACTCTATTCTTTATATCATCTAAGTCTTCAAATAGTTCTACTTTAGCAAATTGTTCTAAATATTCTACTTGAAATTGGTTTTCACCTTCAATTAGACCAAGGGCAACGGTTGTATCATTTATCCCTGGTGCAAATAAATTTATTAAAACTGCAAACAATATTGGAATTACCAGTATATATAGTGAGATAAAATCTTTTGAATTTACTTTTAAATCTCTTTTAAAAATTGTCCATATTCTTTTAAACATATTAACCCTCCTTACCCTACTAGGGTTTTTTTGTATCTATAGTTTGAAAGTGCAAATAAAACTATTCCCACGATTAAAAATCCTCCTGATATAGTTAAAACATATGACCAGTCACCACTTCCAAGAAGTATAGATTTAAATCCTTCCAACATTGCATAGGTAGGGATTAGCTTTACCCACGATGGATTCCAACTTGGCATGAAATAGGCTATATTTGGAACTATCATTAACATCATAAATAAATATAAGGTTCCAAAAGCTTGCATAATATTCTCATAAAAGCTTGCAATTAAAAGTCCTAGTGATGATGCAAAGAAAGCTGTTGTTACTAAGAGTACTAGCAATAGTAGATAGTCCGGTCTAGATTTCATTATGGGAATAATGACTATAAAGCTAGATACAATTGAAGTGACCATTATTACCCCTACTTTACTCATTAAATATTGCCAGACTGGAGAGGGCGTAAGTGCATATGCCTTTATTACTCCTTCTTGCCTATCTAAAAAGATATATGCAGCTATAATAAAGAGTCCCATGAGAGCTCCGTTAAATACCAATACAGTAGGCATCATATTTTCCTTATCTGATAGAGATTCATAGTCTGAAAATAGGGGCCTAACATCTTGATTGTTCATAACCATTTCCAATGTTTCTGTTGATTCCACATGTAGTATTTTCAATAAATCTTTAAATTTATCCGATTCATATCCTTGTATATAGTATTCATAATTAAAGTTATAATTTTCATCCATCTTAATTACAGCAGCTATTTCTCTTTCTTTATCTGCCATATATACAACATCTTCTCTACTATTTAAAACATAGATTTCTTTATCTTCTGTAGTATATAAAGATGCATCTTTTTCTATATTATCTATCTTTATTGTTACTTTTTCAGCCTTATCATATATTGTTTCATCTTCTATTGCTTTTAAATAAACCTTACTTGCCTCAACTGGCATATCTAGGTAGATATATTCTGAGGTTTTATTACTAAAATTATACGGTACTACAAAAAGAAATATAGCTAATATTAGTAGAGCCATAAATATTTCAATATAAAAGTAAAATCCTCTAGATGCTATTTTCAACTCCTTTACAAAACTAGAAAAGAGTTTCATTTTAAATAAGCCCCCTTCCAGTTACCTTTATAAATATTTCTTCAAGGGTAGCTTCTTTAGTATGCATGGTTTGAATTTCATGGTTTTCAATTATATTTTGAAGTGCTTTTTTATCTTCAGGAAGTATGATAGAAAAGGTGTCTTTAATTACTCTATCCTTTTCTATATATTCTACCTCCACAAGCTTATGACCATATTCAAGTTTTAAATTTTGGGGAGAATCTATTAACTTTATTTCCCCATCTACTATAAAAGCTACTCTATCACAAAGCTCATCTGCTATAAACATATTGTGAGTAGTTAAAAATATAGTTACCCCTTGACGGTTCTTGGCCTTTATTATATCTTTTATATCAGCAGCAATGGAAGGATCCAGACCTGTAGTAGGTTCATCTAAAAACCAAAGCTCAGGATTGTTTATCATAGACCTAGCAAAAGTTAGTCTATGTTTCATTCCCTTGGAAAACTCCCCAGCTTTAATATTTTCTTTGCCATCAAGACCTACAAGTTTTAACAACTCCATAGGTTCCCTAGTTGGCACATCAAATAATTTTCTATAAAAGTCTAAATTCTCTTTAGCAGTTAGCTTGCTATATACATTAGATTGCTCAAAGCTCATACCAATTTTATTAAACATATCCTTTGATATGTCCTGTATGCTGTAGCCTGCAACACTAGCTTCTCCCTCTTGAATTTGTAAAAGTCCTGTAAGAATATTTTGTACAGTTGTTTTACCTGCCCCAGAAGGTCCAAGGAAACCAAACACCTCTCCATCTTTAACTTCAAAACTCACATCTTTTATTTGATAATTTCCATCTTTGTTGTAAGAGTGAAACAAATTTTTAACTTTAATCATAAAACACACTCCTTTCGTTATATAAGCTAGATTTATTTGCAGGATAGCTTACAATATTTCCAAATCAAAGATTTGGGATATTGCATAGCTCCTGTATAAGGGCGACTAAGCATCAGAAAAGCATCTGACGCTAGTCTTCTTTATAGAAACATACCTTAAGCATGTCAATATACAGGTATATTTCTTTTTCAATTGCTTTGTAGTCAAATTCAATGCTCCCATTTTTTATATTTCTTCTAAATTCATCACTATACTTCTCTAAGGTCCACTGGATTATATTTATAGCCTTTTTTATATCTATATTTTCTTTAAAGAGACTATAGTCTATGTTGTAAGTGTAAATTTGACTGTAAAGCTCTAGTGGAAAATCAGGATTTATATACATTATTTCTTCTACCGTTTTATCTTGAAATACTTTAAGAGAAAAGTCAGCTAAATATGGATACTGCTGAAATACTTTAAATTTGATCATTGATATTTCTTTCAACCTTAAAAATATATCCTTTTGCTCCCAATCTAGCTCATCTACTATTTTTTCAGTAATTACTTCTATAGAAAAATATTCTAGATATTTATATAAGTTGGCCTTAGTACCAAAATAATGAAATAGGAGTCCCTTAGATATGCCTGCATCTTCTACTATTATATTTGTTGATGCTTTTTGAAATGAATTTTTGCTGAATTCTTTCATGGCGCTATTTATAATATTAGTTCTTTTTTCTATGTCCACATTGATTAACAAATCTTCTATTTCCATCACCCTTTCATTTTTAACATTGATTGACTAAGCGGGTCAACTCAATTATAACAGGGATTGACCCTGCTAGTCAATAATTTTTTTTAGTTTTTTCCTGTTTAATTTTAAAATAACAATCAACAATATTTGTGTATAAACTATGTGAATAAAAAATAATAATGGGGACAACTCCTATTGCTTTAGAGTTGTCCCCATTTAGAACTATCCACTGTTAACTGTGGATAATGTGGATAAGTTATATGCTAACTATTTTATTAAGAAATCATGAGCTTCTTTTAAATCTCTTATTATTTCTAAGTGCTGTGGACATAATCCTTCACATATACCACATTCTATACATTTTGTCTGATCCTTTCCAGCTTTTATAAGTGATTTGTATCTTTCTCTAGAATCCTCTACTGTTCCGTATACATGAGCATTGTTATACATATCAAATATGCTTGGAATAGCAACTCCTTCTGGACAAGGCAAGCAATACTCACATGATGTACAACCAACTTTAATATTTTTTTCATATAAAGCAGTAACTTCTTGGACCAATTTAAGATCATCTTCAGTAAGGGAATTAGCCATTGCTCCCCTTGCAGTTTCTATATTTTGTTTTACTTGTTCTAATGTACTCATACCGCTTAATAAAAGACTTACATCTGGGAAGTTATATATCCAATCTAATGCCCACTGGACAGCAGTTCTTTCAGTTTCACCTTTATCCCAAATGTTTTGTACTTCTTTTGATGGAAAAGCAAGTTTTCCACCTTTGATTGGTTCCATAATCACCACTGATATATCCTTATCTGCAGCATATTTTAAGCCTGCCAATCCTGCTTGATAATTTGTATCCATGTAGTTTAGTTGTATTTGACAAAAATCCCAATTATATGAATCGATTATAGTTTTAAATACAGGCAATTCATCATGAAATGAAAAACCTATGTATTTAATTTTACCTTTTATTTTAGCATCCTCTAGAAAATCAAATATTTTCAGTTCTATTATATTGTTCCAAGATTTTTCAGTTAATGAATGTAACAAATAAAAATCAATATAATCCACATTTAGTCTTTCTAATTGCTCATCTAAATATTTTTCAAAATCTTCGTAAGTCTCACAAAGCCAAACTGGTAATTTGGTAGCTAAATATACTTTTTCTCTGTAACCATTGCTTAAAGCTCTTCCAACAAATGCTTCTGAAGTTCCTCCATGATATGGGTAAGCAGTATCAATATAATTTAGTCCATTATCTATGGCATAGTGAAGCATTTCTGTAGCTTTAATTTCGTCTATTAAGGCAGAATCATTATCTTTAATTGGAAATCTCATACATCCAAAACCTAAAACTGATACTTTTAGCTTGTCTTTAGTAAAATAACGGTATTGCATAAATTTACCTCCTCTTGTATAATTAAAGTATACCTTTGATAATATATTTTCAATGTCACACCACATAAATTAAATTAGATTAAATTTAAAGATATAGGGTATATATCAAAAGTATGGTATGGTTCTATTGTAACACAAAATATGGAAGGAGTGGTTTAATGGCTAAAAAAACCCCATTATATGATGAACACGTGAAGTTGGGTGGAAAGATCGTAGACTATGCAGGTTGGTTACTTCCGGTACAATATGAAGGACTTGTACAAGAACATGAGGCAGTTAGAAATGCAGTAGGTTTATTTGATGTTTCCCATATGGGTGAGATCACAGTTAAAGGTAAGGATGCATTAGCATTTGTTGATTATCTTATGACAAACGATATTACTAAAGTAGTAGATAATCAAATTGTTTATACTTTTATGTGTAGACCTACAGGAGCAGTAGTAGATGATTTATTAGTGTACAGATTTGGTCCAGAAGATTTTTATTTGGTAGTAAATGCATCAAATACAGATAAAGATTATGATTGGATTATGGAACAAAAGGGCGATTTTGACGTTGAAATTGAGAACATATCAGATGATGTTGGAGAGGTAGCTATTCAAGGACCTTTAGCTCAAAAAGTATTGCAAAAATTAACTAAAACAGATTTAGATAAAATTACCTTCTTTACATTAGATAGAAAAGTAGATGTAAATGGTGTAGAATGTATGGTGTCCAGAACAGGCTATACAGGTGAAGATGGATTTGAAGTATATACAACTAATGAAGGTGTAGTAAAAGTGTGGAATGACCTATTAGAAGCTGGAAAAGATGAAGGAATAAAGCCGGTTGCTTTAGGATGTAGAGATACACTTAGATTCGAAGCTTCATTGCCATTATATGGCCATGAAATGGGAGAGGATATTACTCCTTTAGAAGGCGGATTCAAGTACTTTGTTAAATTAGACAAAGAAGCTGACTTTATAGGAAAAGAAGCACTTAATAAGCAATGGACAGAAGGACTTGAGAGAAAATTAGCTGGATTTGAAATGGTAGGACGTGGAATACCAAGAGAAGGTTATGAAATTCAAAAAGATGGAGAAGTTATAGGACATGTTACTACAGGCTATATGTCACCTACTTTGAAGAAAAGTATTGGTAATGCTCTGATTAAAACTGAGTTTACTCCATTAGGTACAGAAATAGATATAATGATTAGAAACAAGCCAGTAAAGGCTGTTGTAATAAGTAAAAAGTTTTTAAAAAAATAATATAAAATTTAGGAGGCTGTTAAGATGAAAGTAGCAAAAGACTTATTATATTCAAACGATCATGAGTGGGTTAAAGTAGAAGGGGATCATGCTTTTATAGGAATTTCCGACTTTGCACAACATCAATTAGGAGATATCGTATATGTAGAATTACCAGAGGTAGAAGATGAATTAGAGAAAGAAGATGCATTTTCTGCAATAGAGTCAGTTAAAGCAGCAGCAGATGTTTATATGCCAGTTGGTGGAACTGTAGTTGAAGTTAACGAAGCATTATTAGATGATCCTGCATTAATCAACAATGAACCATATGATAACTGGATAATAAAAGTTTTATTGTCAGATAAAGCAGAATTAGATGAATTAATGACAAGCGAGGAATACGAAAACTTTATAGCTGAGGAGGAATAATATGTTTCCATATATCTCTCATACTCATGAAGATGAGCAAGAGATGCTAAAATCTCTTGGACTAAGTTCCCTAGATGAACTATTTGATGATATACCAAAAAAGATTCAACTAGGAAGAGAACTTGATCTAAGACCAGCTATGTCAGAATTAGAAGTAAGCTCATATTTAATGGAAATGGCAAACAAGAATTGTTCAACAAGTAAATTAGCTTGTTTCTTAGGTGCAGGTGCATATGATCATTATATTCCGTCTATTATAGATCATATAATATCTAGAAGTGAATTTTACACTTCTTATACACCATACCAACCAGAAATAAGTCAAGGAACTCTTCAATATATATTTGAATTCCAAACTCTAATAGCTGACCTTACTGGAATGGATGTAGCAAATGCATCTCTTTATGATGGAGGGACAGCAGTAACTGAAGCCGCATTAATGGCAGCTGCTGTATCTAAAAAAGGAGAAATAATAGTTTCAAAAACAGTAAGACCAGATACAAGAAGAATTCTCAAAACCTATGCTCATTTCCAAGATTTAAAAGTTATAGAAGTGGACATGGTTGATGGAGTTACAGATTTAGAAAAATTAGATAGTTTAGTAAATGATGATACTGCAGCAGTAATAGTTCAAAGTCCAAACTTCTTTGGAATAATTGAAGACCTTAAAGCTGTAGGAGAAATTACACATAAAGCTAAAAAAGCAGCATTTATAGCATCAGTAGATCCAATTTCACTTGGAATCTTAAAAAGACCTGGAGACTTAGGAGCTGATATTGTAGTTGGAGAAGCTCAAGGAATGGGTATACCTCTAGCATTTGGTGGACCATATTTAGGTTTTATAGCTGCAGATAAAAGTTATATGAGAAAATTACCAGGTAGAATAGTAGGAGAAACTACAGATTTAGATGGCAAGAGATCTTTTGTATTAACACTTACTGCAAGAGAGCAACATATTAGACGTGACAAAGCTACCTCAAATATTTGTTCAAACCAAGGCTTGAATTCACTAGCAGCTACTATGTATATGGTAACTCTAGGAAAAGAGGGTCTAAGAGAAGTAGCTACACAATGTGCACAAAAAGCACATTATGCATTTAAGGAAATCACAAAATCTGGCAAATATAAGCCACTATTTGATAAACCATTCTTTAAGGAATTTGCTGTAACTTCTGATATTGATGCAGAAGAAATTGCAAAAGAATTAAGAAAAGAAGATATGATAGGTGGATACCACTTAGGAATAAATTATCCCCAATTCAAAAATAGTACTTTATATGCAGTAACAGAAAAAAGGACTAAAACTGAAATCGACAAATTGAGTAGTGTATTGGAGGGGATAAAATGATTAGGGATTATGAAAAACTAATATTTGAAATTTCTAAGCCTGGAAGAACAGCATATAACCTTCCACCATTAGATGTTGAGTCTGTTCATCTTACAGATTTAATACCAGAAGAATTTATAAACCATGATGAATTACACCTTCCTGAGGTAAATGAAGTAGATGTTGTAAGACATTATACTAATTTATCAATGAAGAATTATGGATTAGATACAGGGTTTTATCCATTAGGATCATGTACAATGAAGTATAATCCTAAGATAAATGAAGATATGGCTAGATTAGATGGTTTTGCAAACTCTCATCCATATCAAAGAGAAGATTGTGTTCAAGGTTCATTACAGTTAATGTATGAAATAGATGGAGCATTATCTGAAATAGCAGGTATGGATAAAATGTCACTTCAACCAGCAGCAGGAGCCCACGGTGAATTGACAGGAATTATGGTTATTAAGGCTTACCATGAAAACAATGGGGATTTTAAGAGAGACAAATTAATTGTTCCTGATTCAGCCCATGGTACAAACCCTGCAACTGCAGCTATGGCAGGTTATAAGCCTATAGAAATAAAATCCAAGGAAAATGGATTAGTTGATTTAGAAGCTTTAAAAGCAGTACTAGGCGATGATGTAGCAGGACTTATGCTTACAAACCCTAATACTCTTGGACTTTTTGAAGCAGAAATTGCAGAAATAGCAGACTTAGTTCATGAAGCTGGTGGATTATTATACTATGATGGAGCAAATGCAAATGCAATACTTGGTCATGCAAGACCTGGGGATATGGGATTTGACGTTGTTCACTTTAATATTCACAAAACTTTCTCAACACCACATGGTGGAGGAGGACCAGGCTCAGGACCAATAGGAGTTAAAAAGCATTTAATTCCATTTTTACCAGTACCAATGGTAGAAAAAGATGGAGATAGATACTTCTTAGATTATAATTATCCAAAATCCATTGGAAAGGTAAAAGATTTCTTTGGTCACTTTGGAATACTTGTAAGAGCATATACCTATATTCTTACAATGGGTCGAGATGGACTTAAAAAAGCCAGTGCTATAGCAGTATTAAATGCTAATTACATGGCTCAAAAGCTAAAAGAAGACTATTTCCTACCAATAGATACTCTTTACAAGCATGAATTTGTACTAGGTGGATTAAAAGATCAAGATAGTGAAGTAACTACATTGGATATTGCTAAAAGATTATTAGACTTTGGCTATCATCCACCAACAGTTTACTTCCCACTAATCATTAATCAAGCAATAATGATAGAACCAACTGAAACAGAAAGTAAAGAAACAATGGATGAATTTATAGAAGCTATGATTGCAATAGCAAAAGAAGCTAAAGAAAATCCACAAATAGTAAAAGAAGCACCACATAATACTATAGTTAGAAGACCAGATGAAACAAAAGCAGCGAGAAATCCTGTGCTTAAATACGAAGGGTAGGTGTAGTTTTTGACAAAAAACATTGCCA
>CAYZDC010000068.1:0-2865 GCA_964477045.1 uncultured Tissierellaceae bacterium
TTGTTTTCATCGAAAATTGACATTAATCCACATCCTTTCTTATATTCAATTTATAATTAATAATATTAAAATTAATAAGTTTTTGCTGACATTTTATTAAAGCCTAATTCATTTGTAGCTCCCGTTATAGCTTGAATTTCTACAGTAATAGTTCCATCTGAAGCTAAACTTCCATCAAATCCTCCTGCTATAATATCAGTATAGTCAAGAGTTCCTATAACTTTGTCCATCTTTGGAAGTACAATAACCTCATTTGCATTTCCACCAGTTACTACTGCATTAGCTGCTACATCTGCATCTGCCAATGATTGACTTGCTCCATCACGACCAGCATATTCATCAGTTATAATAACAGTCTTAACTCCTTTTGCCTCTATCTTTCTACAATTCATAACTAAATCTGTATCTGGATTTCCAAAACCTTCTTGAGATACAACTACTCCATCTAACCCTAAATACTCAGCAAGTTTTGCTGTCCAATCTGAAGATCTCTCTTTATCAGCAAGGTAAACATTTTCATTAGTTGCGATAACACCTACAAAGTTTATCTCCTTACCATGTTGTGCATAAAGATCATGAACTACCGGGTTATTTAAATGGTGATAGGTTGTATTCTTATCACAAGCTGATACACAGTTTCCACTGATGATAGCTCCATCCATTAACTCTGTTGGGTAAAGGATTGTAGGAACTATTTGCTTTGCATCTACTCCGTATACATAAGTATCGTGAAGTAAACCTTGAGATTGTAACATTTGAACATATGCGATTTTTGGAAGCTCTGGGTATTTACCTATACTTTCTAACAAAGGTAAAGTTTCAAATACCTCAACTGAATCAGGTTGCATTTCCTTTGCAGCTTCAGCTAAATAATTAGCTGCTTTAAAACCTGCAAATCTTACAGCCTTCTCATGGTCATGTTGCTTTAATGTATCTTGTGGTTCACATACCAACACTAAGTTGTTAAGCTTTGAAAATGGTGTATATTCAGCACCCGGTCCTGTCATGTCTACAATACCTTCTTGGAAACCTACTATCTTACCTGTAGTAACTACTGCACAACCTTTTAAAACATTGGTTTTACCAGTACCTACTGTTTGTACTTTTGAAATAACTCCAGGAAAAATCCCTCCAGGTCCTTCTACCTTAACCCTTGGTTCAACTACATCCTTAACAGGTGTAATTCTAACACTTTCACCTGGTCTTGCAATTTCAACGTCTACAGATTTTAAGTGCTCATCTTCCTTGATTAAATCTATTAGCTCTTCCTTGTTTACATAAAGCACTCCATTATCAATTTTGGTCATTTCACCAAATTGAATATCTTTAATTAGTACTTGGCCTAATTCTAGACGCATGATTTCACCTCCTCTTATATTGGAAATATCTATTTCAATTCTCTCAATTGAGAATTAAAATCTAAATTAGCTATATTTCTTAACTAAATTTGTTACTGATTCAACAGTTGCATCATCTGCAACTACAGAATCGACCATTTCTCCACCTTTATAAATAGCAATTACAGGTAATCCCATAACTTTTTGTCCAATTGCTAATCTTCTTGCCTTTGTAATATCCAATGATGTAAATTTAATCTTATCACCATGTGCTTCTTTAAGCTCATTAATATGAGGCATTAATGCCTTACATGGCTCACAAGAAGGGCTCCAGAAATCTACCAAAATAGTCCCTTCACCTTTTAGAACTTCATCTTCAAAATTATCTTTGTTTAATTCAAACATAATATTACCTCCCGTTTTAATCTTCAAAATTATCGTCTATATATTTCTCAGCTTGAACTGCTGCTATTGCTCCATCAGCAGTGGCTGTTACAACCTGTCTAAGTGATTTAACCCTATTGTCTCCTGCAGCAAATACTCCCTCAATATTGGTTTTCATATTATCATCAGTTTTTATATAACCATTTTCCATATCTATTATACCATCAAATAGATTAGTTGCTGGTAGATATCCTACAAATACAAAAATTCCAAATGCACCATCTTCTTCATCAGGGAATACTTCGCTTAGTTCACCTGTTTTTACATTTTTGAATACAATTGATTCTAATATTCCTTTTCCTTTTACTTCTTCTACTACAGTATCCCACATAAATGCCATTTTTTCATTTTTAAATGCTTTTTCTTGAATACTTTTTGCTGCTCTTAGCTCATCTCTTCTATGGACTATGGTTACTTTTCTTGCAAATTTAGTTAAGTAAATAGCTTCCTCAACTGCTGAATCTCCTCCACCTATTATAAATACTTCTAGTTCTTCAAAGAATGGTGCATCACATGTTGCACAATAAGATACTCCTCTTCCTGTTAGGGATTTTTCTCCTGGAACGCCCATAGGTCTTGGAACTGCACCGGTTGCTATTATTACTGATTTAGCCTGGTATTCACCCTTATCACCTTTTAATACTTTGATTTTTCCACTAAAATCAACTGACTTAATTTGGTCTGAAACTCTTACGGCGCCAAATTCATCTGCTTGTTCTACCATTCTAGCTGTTAGTAGTGGTCCTGTTGCCCCTTCAATAGATCCGGGATAGTTAGCCACTTCATCTGTAGTTGCTATTTGTCCTCCTGGAGCTTCTTTTTCAATAATTAGGGTACTTATTCTTGCTCTTGCAGCATAAAGCCCAGCAGAAAGTCCAGCTGGTCCTCCACCAATTATAATTACATCGTATATCATAATTTAGCCTCCTTGTATATTAATTATTTATTTAAACTTTTAAAAACTACCCTCTTATCTCTTACCCAATATTATACAATCTAATACAAATAACAAAATTAATCTAATGTATTTGTATTTAATTAATCAATTTGAATATGATTGTTAGATTATTAACAGCCCAGAGAC
>CAYZDC010000068.1:2875-6140 GCA_964477045.1 uncultured Tissierellaceae bacterium
ACTACCCTCTTATCTCTTACCCAATATTATACAATCTAATACAAATAATAAAATTTATTCTATTCTATTTGCATCATTGTAATATTAATTAATAAATTTGAATATGATCGTTAGATTATTAACAGCCCAGAGACATTATAACTCATTGCATAAATATTATCAATCTTATTTTAAATTATTTGTTTTCTAGCTTGTCAATTATATAGGTAGCTATGTTTACAGAGTGGTCCGCTACTCTTTCTAAATTACTTATTGCATCTAAAAATACAATTCCAGGTCCCGTTTCGCATTCCATTTTACTTAGTCTATCAATATGATTAGCTCTATTTTTAGCTTCAAGCATATCTACTTTGTCTTCTATAACTAGTACTTCTCTAGCTATTAATTCATTGCCTGTCTCAAAAGCTATCATAGTTTTTGAAAATGCTGCAATACATGCTTCAAACATTTCATGTAATTCATCTATGGCATCTTCTGTAAAGCTAAGGTTGTTCTTTAGTTTATAGTCAGATAACTCTACTATATTTTCTACATGATCTCCTACTCTTTCTATATCATTTATAGTGTAAAACAAAATATTTATCTCTGCATTTTGTTTCTCAGAAAGAGATGCTTTAGATAGCTTCACAAGATAATCAGTTATTTCTTTTTCAATTTTATTAATTAGTTGCTCTTGTTCATATACTAATTCTATACCACTATATTTTTCATCTGAAAATACTTCATTTGCTAAAATTAAATTATTTAAAACTAAATCTCCCATTCTATTTATTTCTTTATTTACTTGCCCTAAAGCTATAGAAGGTGTTTCAATAATTCTTTCATCTAAATATATACTAGCTTTTGCAGCTACTTTATCTTCCCCTGGTACTAAAAATTGTGCTGCTTTTACTAGTAAACCAGCAAAAGGAAATTGTATAATTAAGTTAATGATATTAAAAAGCGTATGAGCATTAGCTATTTGCCTTTTAACATCATATGGAGTAATTCGCATAACTAAGGCTTGTATAGGAACCCTAAGCACTGTCATAAAAATAATGGTTCCTACTAAGTTAAATAAAAAATGTATTATAGCGGCTCTCTTTGCGGTCTTATTTGCACCTAAGCTTGATATAAGACCAGTTGTGGTAGTACCAATATTCTCACCAAATAAAACGAGAAAAGACATATTCATAGTAACTAATCCTTGACCTGCAAGTGCTTGTAATAATCCTATTGCAGCAGAAGAACTTTGAAAAACTGTGGTAAGTACAACACCTGCTAGCATTCCTACTATAGGGTTGTTTAAGTTTACCATCATATTAACAAATATTTGATTGTCTGCCAATGGTGCCAACCCTGTGCTCATCATATCCATACCTATAAATAATAAGCCAAATCCTATAAGTATTTCAGCAGTATCTTTGTGCTTTTTCTTGGATGAAGCAATCCAATATGCTACACCTATGGCAATAGCCAATGGTGCGTATTTAATTATATCAAAGGCTATGAGTTGAGCTGTTACTGTAGTACCTACGTTGGCACCCATTATAACACCTACGGCCTGAGTTAGGGTCATTAGTCCAGCGTTAACAAAACCTATAACCATTACACTTGTAGCACTGGAACTTTGAACTATCATAGTAACTATAATACCAACTAATACGCCCATAAATCTATTATTGGTCAATACTTCTATTAATTTTCTTAACCTGCTACCAGCTGCTTTTTGTAGCCCATTACCCATTAAATTCATACCATATAGGAAAAGTCCTAAACCACCTAACACCGGTAATGCAATATCCATAATATCCCCCCAATGAATTAATCCTTATTCTTATAAGGACATATTTGTTATCCTAAATAAGGAAATTCTAATTGTCTTAAGGCTTCAAATAAAACTATATTTACAGAATTAGATAAGTTTAACGATCTTGCAAGATTATTTATCATAGGAATTCTTATACAAGAATCCTTGTTGTTTTCCAATAGTTCAGTAGGCAACCCTTTAGTTTCCTTTCCAAATACAAAAAAGCTATTATCTTTATACTGCTTATCTGTATATTTAGTCAGGGTTTTTGTAGTTCCATAATAAAAATCATTATTAGGGTATTTCTCCCTCACTTGTTCAAAATTATCATAGTAATGGATCTCTACTAAATGCCAATAATCTAATCCCGCTCTTTTAAGATATTTATCCTCTACCGAAAATCCTAAGGGTCTAACTAAATGTAATATTGTAGAGGTTAAAGCACAAGTTCTTGCTATGCTACCTGTATTATGTGGGATTTCAGGTTCAACTAGCACAATATTTAATGCCATAATTACTCTTCATCTCCAATTCCTAGTATAAATTTTTCTATAACTTTAGCAACTCCATCTTCATTATTATTAGAAGTAATATAATCCGAAGCGCCTTTTATTTCATCTCTGCTATTTCCCATAGCAACACCTAAACCAGCATATTCTAACATAGATAAATCATTTTCATTGTCACCAATGGCAATTATTTCTTTGGAATTTATATTATATTGGTTAGTTAAATAGGTCAAGGCTTCTCCCTTTGATACGTTCTTCCCCATTATCTCAATATTATTGTCCCAAGAACTAGATATACTAATATCCCTCATTTGATCTAACTCATTTCGCACTTTAAATAATTTTTCCATACTAGTATCTATAAATATAAATTTTAAAATATCCAAGTCACTTCTCATTAAAATTTCCTGCTTTTCTTTGAAGATATTTATATTTAAATCTAATCCTTCCATATTTGCAGAGGGAGTATTATAAAAACCAATAATCTCTTCTATTAAAGTATTGGCGTAAAGACCATATTCATCATAGAAATGATAGTATATATTATTTCTCTTCCCGATATCTAATATGTGTTCAATTATATTTTTATCCATAGGTTTTTTGTAAATAATTTCTTGTTGCTCATTTACTATTATTGCTCCATTACATGCCACAATTGGGCTGCCAATATCTAAATCCATTCCATATTGTAATGCTGACTTCAATATTCTACCTGTAGCTAAAACAATATTAACACCCTTATCTTTAGCTTTCTGAATGGCTATTTTAGTCCTTTCACTTACTTGATGATTGTCATTTAACAAAGTTCCATCCATATCAATGGCTACTAATTTGTAATTCAAAATTATCCTCTCCTATTCTTCAATTACAATATAACATATATAAAGAGAAAAAAGAATACAAAAACTAACTCTTTTAAGTTGATTTTTGTATTCTTTATTTAAAATTCAATATAGTAAATGTTTAC